>JAZSMV010000008.1:0-57912 GCA_045536065.1 Eubacteriales bacterium
CTCCTTGTCAACGACTCTGTAAGGTGCCTTAAGGAATCCGTAATCGCTAACCTTTGCATAAGATGCAAGGTAAGAGATAAGACCGATGTTAGGACCTTCGGGAGTCCCTACGGGACAGATTCTACCGTAGTGAGTATAGTGAACGTCACGAACCTCGAAGGATGCTCTGTCTCTGGAGAGACCGCCGGGACCAAGCGCAGAAAGACGGCGCTTGTGAGTAAGCTCGGCAAGAGGGTTGTTCTGGTCCATGAACTGGGAAAGAGGCGAAGAGCCGAAGAACTCACGGATAGCGGTTGCTACGGGACGGGTGTTGATAAGCGCCTCGGGACGAAGGTCGTCCGCATCGTGTGTAGCCATACGCTCCTTGATGTTCTTGTCCATTCTGGACATACCGATTCTCAGCTGGTTCTGAAGAAGCTCACCTACGCAGCGAAGTCTTCTGTTGCCGAGATGGTCGATGTCATCGGTAGAGCCGATGCCATGAGTAAGACAAAGAAGATAGTTGATCGAAGCAAAAATATCTTCCTTGGTGATGTGCTTGGGACAAAGCTCTGCAAATCTGTCCTTAACAAGCTTCTTGATATATCTCTCCTTCGCCTCGCCCTCGAAGCCCTCGGACTCAGCGTCAGCGATGATCTCATTAAGAATACCGTATCTTACCTTCTCGCCTGCCTTTACGCCACAGTCGGTAAGGTCATAACCGAGAACGAGCTCGGGACGAACGGTATTGTTGCCGAATACCTTAACCTCACGCTCGGTCTCGGTCTTTACGGTAACCTCGTTTACAAGGCTGTCCTCAATTGCGATAGCGAGCTCACGGGTGATCTCCTCGCCTGCCTCGGCAACGATCTCACCGGTAAGGGGGTTAACCACGGTTTGTGCAAGGGTCTTACCCTCGATTCTTCTTGCAAGAGCAACCTTACGGTTATACTTGTAGCGGCCAACAGGCGCAAGGTCGTATCTCTTGGGATCGAAGAACATATTGTTGATAAGTATCTCGGCGGACTCAACGTGGGGAGGCTCGCCGGGACGGAGCTTCTTGTAGATCTCCTTAAGTGCTTCCTCACGGTAGGAGGTGCCGTTCTCCTCTGCAAGAGCAGCGCACTCGTCCTTAAGCATGGTAGCCTTAAGAGCTTCCTCGTTACCGAACATAGCGATAATGGCATCGTCATTGTCCTCACCGGGAGCGCAAAGCGCACGGATAAGAACGCTGATGGGGAGCTTACGGTTCTTGTCTATCTTAACGTAGAACAGGCCCGCAGCGTCGCTCTCGTACTCAAGCCAAGCTCCTCTGTAAGGAATTACGGTAGCGGTGAAATTATGCTTACCCTGCTTGTCAACCTCGTCTGCATAGTACATTCCGGGAGAACGTACAAGCTGAGAAACGATAACTCTCTCTGCGCCGTTGATAACGAAGGTACCGTTGTCGGTCATAAGCGGGAAGTCGCCAAGGAAGATCTGAGCAGTCTTAAGCTCGCCGGTTGCCTTGTTAACAAGACGAACGCCAACCTTCATGTGGGCGTCGTAGGTAACCGATCTGTCCTTGCACTCCTCAACGGGATACCTGGGAGTAGGATCAATTGTGTAGTCGGTAAACTCAATGGACAGATTTCCGGTGTAATCCACTATCGGAGAAACGTCACGGAGAACCTCGTTAAGTCCCTCTCTGAGGAACCACTCATACGAGTCCTTCTGCACCTCGATAAGATTAGGCATTTCCGTAGCCGCTTCGATCTTGGAAAAGCTCATTCTTACATTGGTGCCAAGTTTACGGGGTTTAAGCATCATAAAAAGAATCACTCCATTCTTCAAAATTTTACAAATTCGGGTCGCTAAAAGCGATTTTTAACTGCCACATCACGTTTTTTCACGGTCTTTGGGCAAAATGCGCATTTTTTATGAGGAAAATTAGTCATTTTGACAGGATAAGCCTGAAAAAAGGGCAGAAATCCCCCATAGAAAAATACAATTATTACGCATTTTAATATTATAACATAATTTTTTTATTTGTCAAGACTTTTTATAAATTTTTCCAAAACTTTTTTTGTTTTAGGACGATCTGCCCAACTTTTCGGAGGGGTTTTTCGTTAAAATTTGGCTTAAAAAACAAAAAGGCAACCCGAGACTTTGTCGGGCTGCCGCTTATAATATTAATGTAGTTATTTGATCAATTTTTTGCTCAAAAAATATCACTTCTGATTATTTCTGCCCGATTTTTTCCTTAAGAAAAAGCCGACATCAAAAGCTCAATAACGGGCCAGATTATTGCAGGTAAAAAGATCGCCAGAGTCAGATTTGCGGTCTTTACCTTGGTCGCTCCAAGCATATTTGTTCCAATAAGAATAATGATCAGCGAGCCTGTTGCAGACATATAAGAAATGCTTTCCGTCGGTAAAATGTCAACCACAAGCAGGCCGATAAGAGTAAGAAGTCCCTGATAAGCAAGCACGAAAACAGAGGATGCGGCACAGCCGATACCAAGAGTGGACGCCATTACAAGACACATGATACCGTCGATCACCGACTTTGTAATGAGAATATCCGGGTTACCGAGAGCATCCTGGAATGCTCCTGTAACAGTCATTGCGCCGACGCAGAAAAGCATACTGCAGGATACAAATCCTTCCGCAAACTTACCCTTTTCGCTTTTTTTGACAAATCTCTTTTCAAGGCTGTCACCAAGTCGGTTTACCCACTTGTCAATATCGATAAGCTCACCAAGGAGAGCGCCAAGTCCCATAGAGATAACCATCACGAGTATCTTGATCAGTCCGTTAGAAAAATGGGGATCGTCAGACACCTGTGGAGCCACCTCCAGCATACCGCTGATTCCTATGTAAACAACGCATATTGCCATGGCTGATTTCAGTGCATTGCTGATTTTTTCCGGCACACCTTTTTTAATCAGTACACCCAGCAATCCGCAGACTAAAACCGCCAAAAAGTTAACTATAGTTCCCAAAAATGGCATATTTACCTCCAAATTTTGAGTAATATCCAGAATTTCAAAATCAAATTTCTACCGTGTCACAAAGCTGTCCTGCCACAATATAATGGTCTATCAGCTTGATGTCGCAATTGCCAAACAAAGTAGCGAAATGCTTGGTCACGGCCATATCGTCGATAGATGCCCTTGTCACTCCAAAGGGGTGATTATGTGCTATGGAAACCGACTTGGCACGAAGGCTGTGAGAGACATCAAGAGCCTTTCTCGGCAGGATCTCCGAAGAGCTGACAGTTCCCTCTCCAAGCAACTCGCAGCCAAGGAATCTTCCCCTTGCATCAAAGCCTATGAGATAGGTTTTCTCCACCGAATCTCCAAGGAAAAGCGCCTTGAGATAATCGGCAAGTTGGGCTCTGGAATATTCACCGCCTATCTTATACATATCGGTCTTTCTTCTTGAGGTTATATAGGCAAGGAGCTTCAGGAAAAAGGCGCATTTTTCATCGGTCAAAGCCGACAGCTCCTTTGCTCCTGCGGTAAGCACGTTTTCAATAGTGTGATATTTGGAAAGAAGATGCTCTGCTCTCTTTTCCGCATCTGCTTCGGAAACGTAGCTTAAAAGCTTGACAAAATACTTTCTGTCGTAATGGTTGTAGCCGTTATCGACACTGTCCACAGCAGCTTTATCCTCGGGTAAGGGAGCGGATAGGTTAACGGAGGAACCAGGATTTTTACTCTCAATAAACCTGTCAAGAGCAGGCATCTGCGAGAGCTTTACAGAAAAGTTGTTTAGCAAGCCTATACCCGAATATTCCTTACCGCATACTATGTAGTGCTGTGCGTGAACAATTCCCGATATTTCAAGAGCATCTGAAATAGCTTTATTGGTTGCTCTGTCACCCTGGGTGGGATAGAAGGGACCGTGAGGATGATTGTGTGCGGTGATAATTACAGGAGCACAGTTTCTCACCGCTCCGTCAATAAAGGACTTCGCCTTAACTCCCCCGGACTCATAATCCAGGTCGTAAACCTTCTCAAAGGAGATAAGTCGCATGCTACTGTCAAGATAAATTGCAACGACTTGATTTTCGTCAATATCCTTGAAATAATTTGCCAGATACATTCCAACCGAATCATAGCTTGAAAGGTCGGGGCCTGCATCAGTAAGGATCTCTGCACCGATAATATCCGAAAGGCGACCTACGGCTACAAGGAATTCGGAAGTGCGAGAGCCTATGCCGTTCTGAGTAACAAGCTGATCTGCGGTGGCGCTCATAACACTCTCAAGCGAGCCAAAGGCATAAAGAAGCCTTTTCGCTATAGGGTTGGTGTCCTTATATGGAATAACCTGATACAGCAGCATTTCAAGCAGCTCGTAGGTGTCGAAAATGCGCTGTCCGTGTGACAAAAGCTTTGCACGCATCCTGCCACGGTGACCCTCATGGATACGGCTGTCATCTATGTACTTTTCCATAAAGATCTCCTTTCAGTCTGCATTATTCAAGGCTTAGGTTAATATCAGCCTCTGTACTGTCCTTTGGTAAGAAATTCGGGTGCGATCTCGGGATTAAATCCCTCGGGCTTTTTAATTTCAAGCATATTTATCTTCATACCCTGCTCCGAGAAGCTTGTCTCATACTCGGTCATAATATTCCCCTCGTTCCACTCCGAATTATGAAGATCACGGGTGAGAGCGGTGGGGGTAAGACCCACAGCCTCGATCTCCTCAAGGGAGAAATCAAAAAGTCCTACGTTGTCGGTCTTGAAGCGGAGAACTCCGCCGTCACGAAGAAGATTCATATACATCGCAAGATATCTGCGATGGGTAAGGCGGCGCTTTGCATAGCCCTTCTTCGACCATGGGTCGGAAAAGTTAAGGAATATTGCGTCTACGCTGCCGGGCGCAAAAATGTGCATAAGATTATCTGCAGTTTCGATAAGGAAGCGAAGATTTTTAAGTTCACCGAACTCGCCCGACTTTGCCTTCTCAACGCAAAGCACAACGCAGTCGGTAACTCTCTCCATCGCAAAATATGCGGTGTCTCTATGACGTTCTGCCATAGCGCAGGCAAATCCGCCCTTGCCGGCCCCGATCTCAAGGTAAACCTTTCCGCCCGCCATACCAATAGCAGAAGCAGGATCGTTCATCACCTCATTCGCTTCAAAAAGATACTCTCCGCAGGCCGCAAGGCGCTCCTCGGAGTGCTTTTTCTTTCTCATTCTCATATCTGATCAACTCACTTTTTATGTCAAAATGTGTGATATTTGCAAAGTTTGCTTTGCATTTATGCTATTTTATACTATTAATCGTCGTTTTTGCTGAACTCAGCAAGACGAAGCTCGGGGTTGTCCTCAAGCACCCAACGAATTGCCCACTCGCTGGTGAAGATAAGCAGATTCTTACCTCTGAAGTCCTGCACCCACTTGGTGTCGTGGGAGAGTCTTAAGGTCTTGGGATCAAGATTCTCGTTCTCGATCCATCTGATCTGGCTGTAACCCATATTGGTACGGCGAAGATCACAGCCGTACTCATTCTTAAGTCTGTATTCAAGCACCTCGAACTGAAGCACGCCTACAACGCCGACGATTACTCTCTCAAGACCTGAATTAGGCTCGAAGAATATCTGTATAGCACCCTCTTGGGCGATCTGGTTCATGCCCTTGGCGAACTGCTTACGCTTCATGGAGTCAACCTGCTCTACCATAGCAAAATGCTCGGGAGCGAAGGTAGGAATACCCTCAAATTTAACCTTCTTACCCTTCTCGCAAACGGTATCACCTATGGAGAAGATACCGGGATCGAATACGCCGATAATATCGCCGGCATAGGCCTCATCGATGACCTCACGCTCGGATGCCATCATCTGCTGAGGCTGGGAAAGGCGGAATGCCTTATTGCCCTGTACGTGGAAGTAGTCCTTGCCACGCTCGAACTTACCCGAGCAGATACGCATAAATGCGATACGGTCACGGTGTGCCTTATTCATATTCGCCTGGGTCTTGAATACGAACGCCGAGAAGTCGGGATCGAAGGGATCTATGATCTCACCCTCTGCCACTCTGGGGAGAGGAGAGGTGGTCATCTTAAGGAAATGCTCAAGGAAGGGCTCAATGCCGAAGTTGTTAAGCGCAGAGCCGAAGAATACGGGCGAGAGCTTTCCGTGTCGGACAGCATCAAGGTCAAAATCGCCGCCCGCACCCTCAAGAAGCTCTATCTGCTCGCAGAATTCAATGCGCTGATTCTCGCCTACAAGCTCGTCAAGGAGCGCAGTGTCGGTAATATCAAGGTCGATACCACGAATTCTGTCACGTCCTCTGTGAGAATCGCCAAAGGAGAGAAGCGTGCGCTTATCTCTGTCATAAACGCCCTTAAACTTCTGTCCGCAGCCGATAGGCCAGTTCATAGGATAGGTTCCGATGCCGAACTCTCTCTCAAGCTCGTCGAGAAGATCAAAGGGATCTCTCGCCTCACGGTCCATCTTGTTGATGAAGGTGAAGATGGGGATATCACGCATAGCGCATACCTTAAAGAGCTTTCTGGTCTGAGGCTCAATACCCTTTGCGGCGTCGATAACCATTACCGCAGAGTCTGCCGCCATAAGAGTACGGTAGGTGTCCTCGGAGAAGTCCTGGTGTCCGGGAGTATCAAGAATATTGATGCAGTAGCCGTCATATTCAAACTGAAGCACCGAGGAGGTGATGGAAATACCTCTCTGCTTCTCGATCTCCATCCAGTCGGAGCCAGCATGCTTATCATTCTGCTTACCCTTTACCGAACCGGCAGACTGGATAGCACCGCCGTAAAGCAGAAACTTCTCGGTCAGAGTAGTCTTACCTGCGTCGGGGTGAGAAATTATCGCAAAGGTGCGTCGTCTTTTAATTTCATTTACAAAATCAGCCATTTTATTCCTTTCATAGCGCATTTTGAGTATATTTTTCCTCAAAAACGCATATTTCCCATTTTAATTTTAACTAAAATATAATAACATATTAATATATTTTTGTCAAGAGTCAAGTGTCCCAAAAGCTGTTGCAAGAAAATTGTTTCCGTCACTTGGCACAAGGAAAATTGTTTACAAAGCGAATATTGACAACCGGTGTAAAATTTTATATAATGTTTTTATAAGATTAAAGTGCAAAGACGATTTGGAGCATAAAATGAAAACTAAGGCTATATTTTTTGATCTTGACGGCACGCTGCTGCCTATGGATCAGGATATATTTGTAAACGCATATCTTAGCGGTCTTATTAAGGAGCTTGCGCCTAAGGGTTACGAGCCAGAGGCTATCGGCAAGGCTCTGTGGACCAGCACGAGAGCTATGATGAAGAACGACGGTAAGATAAGCAACGAGGAAATGTTCTGGAACAGCTTCTGTTCCATTCTCGGTGAGGAATTAAGAGACCAAGAGGCAGATCTTAACAGATTCTACGAGACCGATTTCCAGAAGATCAAGAACGTGTGCGGATATACTCCCCTCTCAAAGCAGCTTATCGACAGGCTTAACGCCACAGATCTGAGAGTAATTCTTGCCACAAGCCCGCTCTTCCCCAAGGTTGCGACAGACAGCAGGATACGTTGGGCAGGCCTTGAGCCCTCCGACTTTGAATATGTAACCACCTATGAAAACAGTAGGTTCTGTAAACCAAATCCCCTCTACTACACCGAGCTTTGCGAAAAGCTGGGCCTGGATCCCCGAGAGGTCCTAATGATCGGTAATGACGTGGGGGATGATATGGTGGCTGAGAGCGTTGGCATGAGAGTTTTCCTCCTTACCGACTGCCTTATCAACCGCAAGGACGAGGATATAAGCAAATACAGACACGGAAGCTTTGAGGAGCTTTATCAGTATATTGAGGAGATAATCAATGAGTAAGAAGATTTTAGCTATTGCGCTTGCGATGATGATGTTATTTTTAGTGGGCTGCGGCTCGGATAATTCGGGCGGAGAAAACGGAGGCGATATGAATAATTCGGGCGGAGAAAACGGAAGTACCACCAGAGGAGATGAATTTGTCCTCAAGGCTGTCGTAAAGGCGGTTACAAACGGCACGGTTGAGGCCGAGGTTATCGAAAGCGATTACGCATTCGGCATCTATTGGGTACGCACAGGCGAAAATACGCAGTTCAGCTATTATGACGGCAGTGCGGCGACCATTGACGATATATCGGCAGGAGATACCGTAGAGATAAGCTACAACGGTCAGGTGATGATGAGCTATCCCCCACAGATCGTGGCGCTAAGAATAGTTATTCAGTAAATACAAAAAGAGCAGGAGATATGCACCCCTGCTCTTTTTTTGCCCCATTTTTAAGGGTTTATGTTTGTTTTATTATATATTTCTTCGGCTATTTTAGCAATTTTCTTTGCCTCGGAGCTGTCTGCGGTGTTCAACCTCTTCTTCATAGGATTTCCCCATATATCAAACAGCCAGGGGCCGATCCACTGCCCTGCTCTGCAATCGGTGAACAGACCTGCAAGCACCGAAAGGCAGGCCTTGTCGGGCTTCATAAAGATAATCTTCATAGGAAGCTTTATGAGAGCGAAAAGGGCCGGGGGATAGTGATTTGTAATACCCGTAAAGCTGATGCCGGGGTGGGTTACCGATATGGACTCGCCGTCGAGGGCAAAGAGCGAATAGGTGAGATAGCGCTTTGCATTGCCGTAAACAAGGCTGGCTTTGGTTCTGGTGGAGAAATCTACGTCCCTTACATCAATCTTCGAATAATTATGAGCAATGCTGCTGACGGCTACTATTCTGCCGCCATTCTCCTTTATACCGGGCAGAAGCTTTCTTGCAAGGTAGTAGGGAGAGATGAAGTTTATCTGAAAAACATTATCGTATCCAGTATCGCAGGTGTGTCTTGGAATGCTGTATGCTCCTGCGTTGAGGATAAGGTAATCTATATCGTATTCCAGAAGCTCGTCTGCGGCACGGCGTACAGATCCCATATCCGACATATCAGCCGTTACGAGAGAAATGCTTATATCATCAAAAATCGCCTCAAGCTCCTCAGCGAGAGCGGTCGACTTCTCTCTGTTGCGGTCAAGCAGCACAAGATCGGCGCCGAGAGTTGCCAGGTGATAGCAAAGCTCTCTGCCAAGCCCACCGGTAGAACCGCTGATAACCACCGTTTTACCCTCAAGGGATGCGGTGTTATTTTCAATCCATCTTTCAATACTCATATTAAGATACCTCTTTTCTTTTTTACAGTATATCACAAAGCAAGGATTAAATCAAGATATAAAAAATATCTAAATTTTTATGAAACCGTTGAAATGGTCTGTACTTTTATGATAAAATATCTTATATAGGAATTACTTGAAGGAGCAAGATAATGAAAAAATTTATTTTACTTGTTTTGACATTGATAATATCTATCTCGCTTATCACCTCCTGCGACGTAATCGACAGGTTCTTAGGCTCGTCGGACAACGGCGGAGTGGGTGACGGCGGTACAGGTGACGTTGACGGCTCGGGAGATGAGCAGGAGCCAGAAGATGATCCAACCGACACTCCCGATAATCCGGAAAATCCCGACGGTCCCTCAGAGGAAAAGCCCGAGGATAAGCCAAGTGACGAAGCAAAGTATACATATACCGACTTTACTCCCTCGGAGAAAAGCACAATAAAGAATATGCTGGGCGGTCTTATTCCCTTCGTTCCCAATAACGAATACTACGTTGAGACAAATTATGACGAGTATTATGAGAGCGACTGCATTTCCTACTACACCTTTGGAAACACAAGGGTCGATTTTGAGGAATATCTGAAGCTATACTCCGACTTTAAGCTTACCGAGACCTTTGAGGACGATTACGGTGACACCTGGTATTGCTATGACAGTGAGCTTGTTTACGTCGAGCTGTCCTTCTACTATTATGAGGGGGATTACGTAATTGACGTTTACGCATATCCTAATACCGATAACGGCGGTAGCGGTGACGTTGGCGGCGGTGATATTGGCGGTGACACCGAGGACTACCTTTACACCGACTTTAGCGAGGGCGATAAAGAGTTGTTTTATGATACCGTCGGCTTCGTTATTCCCTTCCTTAAGACAAATGAATACTACCTCGAGGAATACTACTACGACTACGGCGACGGAACAGCCGAGGTGGGCTTAAACTTCTATACCTACGGCAACACAACGGCTGAATTTGCCGCATATCGCAGTCTGTTCTCCTCTTATACATACGAGGGCAGTGACGTGGATGATTACGGCGACAGCTGGTATTTCTACAACTACCTTGACTACTACGTTGATATGTCCATATATCAGGACAACAACGGCGAGTGGGTTGCGGATATTTACGTTTACAGCCTTGAGGAAAGCTCGGGCGGTAACACGGGCAGTGGAGATATTGGCGGCGGTGACGTTGGCGGAGACACCGACGAAGGCTATGAAATAATCACCAACCAGGGCGCAGGTCTTCCCACAGGTCAGAATGGCATATATAACGTTGACTTTACGGATGCCACCTACGTTAAGGACGTTAGCGATCAGGGCTATTACCTTGACGGATGTCCCACGGTCGGATCACCTGCCGTGCTTGTTATTCCCGTTGAGTTCAGCGATTCCACAGCTGCAAGTAAAGGATGCAGCATCAATAACATTGTAACCGCATTCAGCGGTCCTGCGGGCAGTACCGACTACTTCTCGGTAGATGAATACTACTATATTTCCAGCTACGGAAGGCTGGATCTTGATATCACCGTCATTGATCAGTGGTTCCGTCCTCAGTATAACAGCGACTATTACAAGAATGCCACCGAGAGCTACGGCGGTCAGGTGGTAGAGATAGGCGATCAGCTTATTCTCGACGAGGCTCTTGCATATCTGTCTGGCATTATGGATCTTTCCAAGTTTGACTCCGACGGCAACGGAGTTATCGACGCCGTGGTTATGATAAATACCCTTGATATTGGCGATGAGGACTTTAACTGGGCATACAGATACTGGAACACCTACACCGACAGCGAGGGCTACTATTACGAATACGACGGTGTAAGCGCAAACGACTATCTCTGGGCATCCTATTTCTTCATGCACGAAAGCTATACCGAGTCGGGAGAGGTTATCTATACCGATAGCTCGGTTATGAACACCTACACCTTTATTCACGAGTTCGGACACATCCTCGGCGCTGACGACTACTATGATACATCGTCTGCTGCCTACGATCCCCTTGACGGTTGTGATATTATGGACAGTATGCCGGGAGATCACAACCCCTATTCCAAGTTTAATTACGGCTGGATCACCTCGTCAAGACTTGTTACAGCCTCTGACAGCGTTACACTGACCCTTGAGAGCTTCTCTGAAAATGGCGACAGCATCATTATCGCTAACAACTGGGATGAGAGCCTTGGAGCATATCAGGAGTATTACGTGCTGATCTATTACACATCCGACGGTCTGAACGGCGGTGACTTCGGTTACTTTGCCCGTGACGGCGTTGTGGTTTATCACGTGAACGCAAGCCTCTGCCGTGAGGAATACGAGGGCGAGGTATACTACGACGTATATAACAATAACACATCTCCCTCCGATGAATACGGAAGCGAGAATAACCTTATTGAGTTTGTAAAATCGGCAAACGATACCTTTACCTACATAGAGGGCGACAGAATTCCCTCTGTGACCGACGATCTCGGCATCTCCCTCTCCTACACCTTTGTTATCGATTCGCTGACAGAGGATAGCGCAACAATTACATTTAGCAAGAACTGATTTTAAATTTTTAATCAATCCGAGCGAAAGGAGATAATATGAAAAGATTAATAGCATTGATCCTGGTGCTTGTGCTGACCGTTTCAGCCTTAAGCTCCTGCATACTTTTAAACTTTAGCGAGATTATTAACGCCATAGGCGATCCTACACCCGGATATTTTACCCACGAGGACTTTTCCGAGCAGGAAAAGGCGCTGTTTATTAAGCACATCGGCGAGGTTATTCCCTTTGCGCCTACCGATTATTATGACTTCGGCAGCTATTACGGTGACGGAGACTACGATGAGGGTATAAGATTTTCCACCTTTGATAATACAAAGCGGGATTTCGAAAAATACCGTGATAAATTCTCCGATTATACCCTTAAAGGCTCCGAGCCCGACGAATACGGCGACATCTGGTACACCTACCAGAAGGGCTATATTGTCGTCCTGCTCTCCTTCTACCGTTATAACGGCAACAATATTATCGACGTATACTGCTACGTAGACGAAAACGAGCTGGTGGCAAGCGGTGTGCTTACCAACCAGAACTGCGGTCTGCCCGAGGGGATTAACGGAGTACACAAGGTCGACTTTACCAAAGCCGATTATATCACCAACGTAACCGGACAGGATGATTATCTTAACGGATGTCCCACCACCGGCTCACCGAAGGTGCTGGTTATTCCCGTTGATTTCAGCGACGCACGTGCCGAATCCAAGGGATATACTATCGAGAACATCAAGCGTGCCTTTCTCGGCGGAGAGGGTGAGACCGACTACCACTCTGTTGACGAGTATTACAAGCAATCAAGCTACGGTCAACTCGACCTGGATATAACGGTTATAGACGAATGGTTCAGACCCAAGGAGTCCAGCTTCTACTATAAGAATCAGAAGATGGATTACTACGGCGAGGAGGTGGTTATCGGCGATCAGTTGGTAATTCGTGAGGCGCTTACATACCTTGATACCATTATGGATCTGTCGGAGTTCGACTCGGACGGCAACGGCGTAATTGATGCGGTGGTTATTGTAAACACCGTTAACATTAACGATTCCCACAACTTCCTTTGGGCTTACAGATATTGGAACATATACGAGCATAACGTAATGGGTCCCTACAAATATGACGGCGTAACGGTCAACGACTATATGTGGGTGCCATACGGATTTCTGCACGAGGGAGAAGATATGTGGGGGGATATCACTTATACCGATACAAGCGTGATGAATACCTTCACATTTATCCACGAATTCGGCCATATTCTCGGCGCTGAGGACTACTATAATCGCTCACCAGGGGGCTTGCATCCTTTGTTTGGAAAGGACGTAATGGATAGCACTCTCGGCGATCACAACCCCTTTACCAAGTTCAATTACGGCTGGGTGACGGAATCAAGGCTTGTTACCACCGACAGCAGTATCACCCTGTCGCTCAAGTCCTTTACCGAAACGGGTGACACTATAATTCTGGCTAACAACTGGGATGACCGTCTCGGCGCATATCAGGAATACTACATAGTTACATACTACACCGACACCGGTCTTAACGGTGATGGCGGCGGATATTTCGACGAGAACTGTATTGTGGTATATCATGTCAACGCTTCTCTATACTATGAAACCTACGGAAGAACCACCTATTACGATTTGCAGTTCAATAACACCGCCTCAAGCTATGAGGGAGGAACGACGGATAATCTGATAGAATTTGTTGCGAAAAAAGCAAGAGAGATTTTCCACTACACCGAGGGACAGTCGCTGACGGTACCAAGAGATGACTTTGATGAGCCTCTTAAATACACCTTCACGGTTGACTCTCTTACCGAGGATGAAGCCATTCTCACATTCACAAGACAGTAAATAAAAAAACAGGCGCAGGAATTAATCCTGTGCCTGTTTTTGCGTTGTTTTGTCAACTATACATTACAATTAACCCGATATTTGAGCTATAAATCGCATGAACGCCGCCTTGCCCTCAGGTGTTCTCTTGAACACGCCTGCGTCAAGAAGAACCTGCTTAAACACCTTGCCGATCTCATCCTTGATAATGGCTGATGCATTCTCGGCAGAGAATTCGGGGTGATCGGAAAGAAGTTTGTCCGCCCAATCGGCGTGGGGTGCTAGCTTTGCATCAGAGCGAAGATCGGCGCCCGAGAGAAGTGCGCTCTCAAGCAGTGTGATCTCCTCCGCCAGACGTGCAGGCAGAATTGCAAGACCCATAACCTCTATAAGTCCGATATTCTCCTTCTTGATGTGATGAAGCTCGGGAGCGGGATGATAAAGACCGATAGGACGGTCGGGTGTGGTGATGTTGTTACGAAGAACAAGATCACAGACGTAATTATCGCCGCTCTTTCTCGCAATGGGAGTAACGGTGCTGTGAGGCGTACCGTCGGTTTCGGCAAAGATATAAGCCTCGGGGTCGGTATATCCTCTCCAGGCGGTAAGAACAGCGTTACAGCACGAAGAAAGCGCCCTCTTATCCTCAGAGATAAGTCTGATTACCGACATAGGCCATTTAACTATGCCCGCCTTTACGGTGGGATAGTCCTTTATCTCAAAGCTCTCCTCTATGGGAGCCCTTTCCATAGCAAAGGTGTATCTTCCACCCTGGAAATGCTCGTGAGAAAGAATGGATCCGCCAACGATGGGAAGATCTGCATTTGAGCCGATAAAGTAGTGAGGCAGATACTCGATAATATCAAAGAGCTTGCCGAATACGGCAGCGTCAATCTTCATTGGAACGTGGGAGTTATTAAATGCGATGCAATGCTCGTTATAGTAGCCGTAGGGTGAGTACTGAAGCGACCAATCCTCGCCTGCTACTTTGATCGGCACGGGAATAAGGTTCTGTCTTGCAGGGTGACTGAGATGTCCTGCAAAGCCTGTGTTCTCAAGGCAGAGCTGACACTTAGGATAGGAGGATGCGGTAGCATTTCTTGCCGCAGCAATATCCCTCGGATCCTTTTCGGGCTTCGAACGGTTGATGCTGATGTCAAGAGTTCCGTACTCGCAGTCGTGCTGCCATTTAATGTCCCTCTCGATCCTGCCTGCTCTTACGTAATTAATATCACGGCTGAACATATAGTACCAGGAGGTAGCATCCTCGGGACTTATGTCATATCTCTCCTCAAACTTAGCTATAACCTCTCTGGGCATAGGCATAAGCGGACCCATAATTCGTGTATCAAAGAGGTCACGGGAGGCTGTGGTGTCGGGAATAATCCCCTTCTCTGTTGCGTACTCCACAATAGGAGAAAGGATCTCCTCTATCGACATATTTCCCGCCTCTGCCGAGCATTCCTGCCAATCCGTAAGGCCAAGAGTGTCAATAAGCCTGTTGCGTACGTAAAGCGTGTCCTCTACGGTTATTATATTCCTTCTTACTCCATAGTCAAGGAGTCTTTCTATCGCCTCAAAAATCATAAATAATCTCACATTTAAATAAATTTAGCTGCCCGAGGGATCATCCCTCGGGCAAATTGCTTTAGTTAAATCTTACAACGTGGTTTGCAAGCCAGTTAATGAAGGAGCAGAAATGCTGACCGAATTTACCCGGTATGCAAATAAAGGTAAGGGGTGTCCAGTAGCGGAAATGCTTGCCCCACTTTTCATCGTGAGCAAAGCACTTTTTCCACATCTCACGAAGATCCCTGTCAACCTCCTTCGTCTTGTTCATTCTGGTATACAGAATTGCAATACCGAAGAGGACGAACATCTCGTGCTTAAGATACTTCTTAAGTCTCTTATGGCTCAGGCTGTCAAAATGACATGCCGCAAAGCACTTCTCAACAACAAGAAGGTGGTGAGTGTAGCGCATCATCATAGTCTTCGCCTGCACAGACTGATCGGGTCTGCCGATCCAATAACGGTAAAGGTCGGCATCCATATAGTACAGCCTCTCAACGTGAGGAAGGGTTCTGAATACCATCAGGTTGTCCTCATAGAACACGTGCTTAGGCAGGGGCTCTGCAGCACGGCGCATAAGCTCGGTTCTGAAGGTGCAGGAGTGAATGGTAAGCAGCTGGTGCATTCTGAAGGGCTTTGTCTCTCCCCAGCCGAATATACGTCCTGCGGGAAAAACGCTCTTATAGCTGATGGATCTGTCACCAATACCGTCGGTATGAACGTAATAATAGTTGGTTACGGCAAGGTCTGTACCGCCGTTTTTCTCACACTCCTCAAGCTTGTCAAGGAATGCGGGGAAATCCTCGCTCATAATGTCATCAGAGTCCACAACCTTAAAATATGTACCGGTTGCGTGGATAAGGCCCTGGTTAATGCCCTCGCCGTGTCCACCGTTTTCCTGGTGGATAACTCTTACAATATTAGGATACTTTTCCGCATAGCGATCTGCGATCTCGCCGGTCTGATCCTTTGAGCCGTCATCGATAATGATGACCTCAACACGCTCACCGCCTACGAGAAGACTGTCTATGCACTTTTCCATATACTCTGCCGAATTGTAGCAGGGTACGGTTACTGTTAATAGCTTCATTTAGATAAGCTCTCTTTCTGCCACGTCGAGTGCGGACGCAATAACCGCATCCATATCGAAGTAGCGATACTGTGCAAGTCTGCCGCCAAAGATGGTTTTTCCCTCTCTATCGGCAAGCTCCTTGTATTTTGCATAAAGCATGCCGTTTTCCTCATCATTGATGGGATAATAGGGCTCGATGCCCGGCTGCCATTCCTGGCTATACTCTCTGGAAATAACTGTCTTAGGCTGTGTGCCAAACTCAAAATGCTTATGCTCGATGATACGTGTAAACGGAGTTTCTCTGTCTGTGTAATTTACCACCGCATTGCCCTGATAGTTGTCGGTATCAAGTATCTCGGTATCAAATCTTACACTTCTGTATCCGAGGTAACCGTGACAATAATTAAAGTAGCTGTCAATAGGACCGGTGTATACCACCTTATCTGCCAGAGCGTCAAGCTCCGCCTTGTTCTCAAGATAGTCTACGTTAAGCCTTATCTCGGCGCCCTCAAGCATCCTCTCAACCATAGCGGTATATCCGCCCATAGGAATACCCTGGTAGAGTGCGTTGAAGTAATTATTATCAAAGGTAAAGCGCACGGGAAGGCGACGAATGATAAAGGAAGGAAGCGCTGTGCAGGGTCTGCCCCACTGCTTCTCGGTATAGCCCTTTACAAGTCGCTCGTAGATGTCTGTTCCTACGAGAGAGATCGCCTGCTCCTCTAAATTCTTAGGATCGGTGATGCCTGCCGCAGCACGCTGCTCCTCGATCTTTGCCCTCGCCTCGTCGGGAGTGATAACACCCCACATACGGTTAAAGGTATACATATTAAAGGGTAAGGAATAAAGCTCGCCGTGGTAATTCGCTACGGGAGAGTTGGTGTAGCGGTTGAACTCGGCAAAGCGGGTCACATACTCCCACACACGCTTATCGTTTGTGTGGAAGATGTGGGCGCCGTATTTATGAACCTGTATTCCTTCAATTTGTTCGGTATAGATATTACCGCCAACGTGATTGCGTTTGTCGATCACCAAAACCGATTTACCCGCAGCCATCGCCCTCTCGGCAAAGACTGCGCCAAAAAGTCCGGCACCGACTATTAAATAATCGTATTTCATAAATTAAAGTTAAATGGTTTGTTGTGGTGAAAATTATGCGGTTACGCTGTCCTCTTTTACAACGGTCTCGTCGGTGATTGTAGCCATAGCCTCCTCCATAGACATACCGTTTGCAACAGCCTCCTTACGTGCTGCGTTAACAGCCTGAATGGTCTTAAGACGCTTGCCGTCAAGGGAGTAGCCCTTCATAGCAAAGAGAGTAAGTCCCCAGGCAAGCATAGGAACAAGGCAGAAGAGTGCGATTACTACCCAATTCATACCGTCAACGTAGGGAGTAGCTTTGGTAGGAAGATCTGCTACGCCAATGAAGAGAAGCGCAACAGAAACAACGGTTGCGGAAAGACTGGATACCAGCTTATCTACAAGGCTGAAGAGAGTACCCATAATGCCGGGGATGAACTTACCCGAACGATAGGTCTCGTAGTCTGCACAGTCGGCAACCATAGGTATAGGCATATCGGCAGTAGCATAGTATGCGCCATAGCCAACGCCGAAGAAGAGCACGAAGAGAATGCTGTAAAGGTTAACGGTGATATTAAAGCCGGGCTTAAACAACTCGCCCTCAAATACCGTAAGGTTCCAAGCAGGATTGCCGAATCTCCAAAGCAGCATCATAATAAATACGCCGATATAGCAGGCAACTGCAACTGCAACGTAGGTCATAAGAGACTTCTTCTGACCGTGCTTCTGAGATGTACGTACGGTGAGGAGGAAGAAGGGTGCAGAGAATACGTATCCCATAATCATCATAAGAAGATAGAGGGAGTCGTAACGGTTGCGGCTTGCAAGCTTTACTGTGTCATCAGCCTTAAGCCCTGCAAGATGACCGTTTTCATCATATTCAAGCGAGAGAAGGTCATTCTTGCTGTTTATGATCTGTCCCTCATCATTTACAAGAAGACCGAGAACTCGTCCGGATTCCTTCTCGTTGAAGCCGATAATCTTACCGTCATCATTCTTTTTAAGTCCTACAGGCATACCGTCGTCATCAAGCTCTACCGATCCAACCTTACCCGAATCGTCTATGTAGAAGGCAATTACGTCCACGTCAGAGGATGCAACAAGCTTACCGTCACTGCCAACAGTGAGAGCGGCATCTGCGTTAGAAACCTTAAGAGTATTGATGCTTGCGGAGGAAAGCTTATATGCCTGCTCCTTTTCATCAAAGGTAAGAGAGTCGCCGTCAAGAGTGATCAGGAATACCTGATCCTCCTTATCAAACTCCATAGAGACGATATGATTTGTCTCGTTGTTCTTCATCTCGGAGAGAAGCTGTCCCTGGGTGAAGCCCATACCGAACTGTGTCATACAGCCATAAAGCATACAGAGAACGGTTACGTTGGTAGCAATAGAGAGCGCAAGCTTACAACCACCGCCTGCAACCATAAGGCGCTGAAGGGGCTTGTTATTCTTAACGATCTGAACGTACTCCTTAACCTTAACCTGCTCCTGCTTGCCGCCGATACCGAAGTACTTGGTCTGATCCTTTTCCCAAATACCAACAATAGCGAGAAGGGTAAGAACAACAGAGATAGCTACTCCGATAGGAGTCATAATAGCAAACCAGGTGGAGTTGTAGTCGCCTGCAATATTATCACCTGCGATAATGGGACCAACAAACTGCATAGCGCCCATACCAACAAGGGATGCAATTGTGTTAAATACTGTGAAGAGGGGGCGCTGCTTGGGGTCGTTTGTAAGAACGGGCTGCGCAGAACGTGTAACAGAGGTCTGGAAGGTGTAGCCTATAACCCAAACCGCATACAGAAGAATAAACAGCACATATCTTAACCACATTGCGCTGGTAGGTACGAGGGGGGTAAGTATGTAAAGAGCAATTACGGAAATCGCCATTACAACGTTGCCGATTACCATAAAGGGACGGAATTTACCGAATTTGCCATTGGTTTTGTCCATTATAGCACCGATTATGGGGTCGGTAATAGCATCAAATACACGCATGCCCGTAACCATAAAGGATGCAAATACCATCGCTATACCAAGCACCTTGTTACCGAAGGTGGCAATATAGCTTAAGATAAGTACAAAGTAAACGTTCGTTGCGCCGTTGTTCATTGGGAACAGGGCGAGCTGATATAGTTTGGCACGATTTACGCCATTCTTTTCGTTCATTTTATTGAACTCCTTTCAATCAGAGGCATTATTAAAGGTAATGCCGAGACCTAAAATACAAATTAAAAGTAAACAAAGATTGAGGTTAGTTTCCGAGTGTGACCCGAAGCAGTATATCCCCGATCGTTTTTAGGCGGTGAATTTGAGATAGTTTGCTTGTTTGGATCCCGAAAGCGTATTTTCATACGTCGAGTGGTGACAAACGAGGAAAATATCCAAATTTCACGCATAAAAAGCAGAAATTGAGATTATTTTTTCGAATGCGAACCGAAGCTGTATATCTGCGATTATTTTTAGGCGGTGAAATTTGAGTTGGTTTATTCGTTTGGAGCCCGAAGCTGTAGAAATCTACTGCGAGTGGTGACAAACGGAGAAAATAACCAAATTTCACGCATAAAAATTATGTCCAGTTGCCGCCGTTGGCAATCTTTTTGCTTAACTTATATATAGCATTGGGCTTTTCAACGTAACGAATCTTTATTTCGTCACGGCACTTGCCGTGTACTGCTACAAGCTTTACCTTGCCGGTAAGGGGAATGCGGAAGGTGAAGATCTTATCACCCTGCTGAGTGCCTACCTTCTCGCCGTTGGCATAAAGGGTAACCTCGGGACAGTTGGAGTAGATTTTTACGGTAGTCTTCTTCTCCGCACGGTCAACGTAACGTCTGCCGCAGATATGTACGAAGGGATCCTTCGACCACCACGCCTTATAGAGATAGAAGCTGTCCTTCTTTGTCTGTCTGTCAAAGGTAACAAGACCCTTGTGGTTCATACCGGGCTCGCCACCCTGATTTCTCGCATCGGCAGCGAAGTCAAACATATTCCAGAGATGAGTCGCCCACATGAAAGGACGCTTATCAAAGAACTTAAGCATATACTCGTTATACTTGCACTGATATTCCTCGGTCTGATCTCCACGTCTGGGATGAGAGGAATGAAGATTAGGCATACACTCGCAGCCGTACTCGGAATAACCGAGACAGCGGTTGGGATAACGGTGGTGGAAGTAGTCAACCCAAACGTTGTTAAGCCACATAAAGGGAGTGTACCAGCCTAGATAAAGGTTCCAGCTTACCACGTCGGACAGATGTCCTACACTGTCGAAGGGTGCACACATAGCGTAGCAGGCAAGAGTCGTAGGACGGCTGGGATCCCATTCGTGAATAAGATCGTTCAGCACTCTGTGATTATCCATCATATCGCCGTGCTTCTTGGTAGAAATGGTGATCTCGTTGGAGATACCCCAAACGCAGATAGAGGGGTGGTTATAGCACTGAACAAGCAGCTCCTTCATCTGACTGATGGTGTTCTCTCTGCCGTTAGGCATGTGCTCGGAAATGTAAGGAATTTCCGCCCAGACAACCATACCGTACTTGTCGCAGAGATCATAGAAATACTGATCGTGCTGATAGTGAGCAAGACGAATAGTGTTGGCGCCGATCTCACGGATCATAGCCATATCGGTATCGTGATGCTCCTTGGTGATTGCATTACCAATGCCCTTCCAGTCCTGGTGACGGCAAACGCCACGGAGAGGATAGGACTTGCCGTTAAGGAAAAAGCCCTTATCGGCATCTATGCGGAAGGAACGGCAACCAAAATTACAGGAAACTCGGTCGACTGCCTTGCCGTTTACAAACAGCACAGCCTCGCAGGTGTAGAGGTAAGGATCCTCTATTCCGTGCCAGAGATGTACCTTGTCGATAACTATGGTCTCGTCATCGTCATCCCCTGTGCCGACAATATTGCCATAAGCATCACGAAGCGTGATCTCAACACGGCCACTATCAGCATTGTGCCAGGTTCTTACCCAAACTGCAGCGTCCTCGCCTGCAACCTCGGGTCTTACCGCAAGTCCACGGCCGCCGAAGAAGTCAAGGTCAAAATGATATTTATTTACCACAATAAGCTTTACGTCACGGTAAATACCACCGTAGAAGGTGAAGTCGGCCTTCTGAGGATATACTCTGTCATTAACCGAGTTATCAACCTCAACGGTCATGTGGTTGGTTTTCTTTATATGATCGGTGATGTCCGCACGGAAGGTAGAGTAGCCGCCGTCGTGAGTCATAATCTCCTTGCCGTTCAAAACTACTCTCGCAGATGCGTTTACACCGTTGAATTCAAGGTAAACTCGCTCCTCGTCTGTAAAGGTGGGAGCGCTGAAGGTTTTTTCATAAGTACAGGTGCCACGGTAATAATCGTTACCGCCATCCTGTCCGTCAAGATTATTCCAGGTGTGAGGAATATTTACTCTGCTCTCTGTTCCGTCATGATAACGAAACAGCCAGTCGCTGTTAATAAGTTGCTCTTTTCTCATAGCAATCTCCTATAAGGATTAATGTTCTCCATATCGAAAACGCATAAATAATGGGCCTTAATTAAGTCGGAAGAAAAAAGGCCAATCTTTAGGGTTACCCTCCGGAGCTGAAGCTCCGGAGGGTCTTTTTTGTCAAATGAATATTAATGCTTCTTGCGGAAGATGATGCAGCCACCAATACCAAGAACACCAAGAATTACGGTAGCGTAAGTGATGATGTTGATGATGTTAGGAGTAACTGCCTTAACGGTGGTCTCGGGACCAACGCCGTTCATAGCCGCAGAATTGATGATGGTGTAAAGGTTGTGGTGCATTGCCTCTACAAGTGCGTTGATAACAACGGGATCACCCTTGCCTGCAGTTGCCTTGAGGTCGTCAAGAGCAGAGGACATCATAGCGTCGAAGCAGGTGATACCACCGGCTACGATAGCAGCAGATGCGTCGCAGTAATCGGTAATGATGTTATCGGTGATGTGCATGGAGTTGTTGCCCCACTCACCACGCATGATACCGGTCATAAGGTTCTGGTTATAACCGGACCAGGTGGTACCCCAACGGGTGTAAGCGGTCATAACGCCACCACGGCCGCCGTTCTCCTCAAGAGCCTTCTGGAATGCCTTGAGATAGATCTCACGAGCGGTCTGCTCGGTGAGCCATGCAGCCTGACCAAGACGGGTCTGCTCGGTGTCGTTAAGTGCAAAGTGCTTAAGAACTACGTCAATACCGTGATCGAGGAGAGCCTTAACCTCGGTGTATGCCATCTCGCCTGCAAGGAAGCCGTCCTCAGAGTAGTACTCGAAGTTACGTCCGCCATAAGGAGTACGGTGAGTGTTAGCGCCGGGGCCATAGAGACAGGAAACGCTTGCATCAAGGCAGTCGTTTGCGATCATAGTACCAACCTGGTACATAAGCTCGGTATTGAAGGTAGCAGCCATAACGTCCTCGGAGGTGAATGCGGTTGCCTCTGCAGACTTACCGTCCATAGTAACAAGACCGCCGCCGAAGAGGGATACGGTAAGGCCCTGAGGACCATTCTCGTCACGGGAACCGGGAGCGTTTACAGAAGGAACTGCGTGTCTCCAGTGGAAGCAGTCGCCAACGGTGATAAGCTCGTCAACGGTAAGGTTCTCAAGGAGCTTATCCCATGCGGGATCGTCATAATCCTCGTTTGCCATAATGCCGTCGCCGTCCTCATCCATCTCGAACATATCATAGAGAGTAAGACCGTTCTTTGCGTCAAGGATAGGCATCTCGTGCCACTCCTCAGGAACCTCATAGAAGTTCTCGCCAAGAGTGCCCCAACGCTCGATAGCAAGCTCGTCAACCATCTTCTGGATGATCTCAAGCTTTACAGACTCGGTGGGCCAAGTGCCTTCCCAGTCGCTTCTGGAAAGGAAGGTAACGGTACCCTCGCCGAAGTACTTGTTAGGATCTGCGTGGTCGAGCTGATTAGAGATAGTGGTGCCGTTGAGAGACTTGCCGTAATTGAGATCTACAGCCTTCTCAGTCCAACCGGAAACAAGATCTGCATTACCCTCTGCGTCCATACCGTCAGCAACGCCCTTGCCAAGCTTAGCAAGAATGTTGTTAACTGCAGCGTGAGAGTCGGTAGCAGCGGTCAGATAGTAATCACCGGGCTCGATGATGTATGTGCCAAAGCCGTATGCATCGTAGGATGCAAGGTCACGTCTGTCAACCTCGATGGTGATGGTCTCGGACTCGCCCTTAGCAATGATGCCGGTCTTGCCGAAGCCTATAAGCTGAACTGCAGCCTTTTCAATGTTGTTTGCAACGTCATAAGCGGTGTAAGGAGACTGAGCGTAAACCTGAACGGTTTCCTTACCTGCGTAGTCACCGTCGTTGTGAACGGTAACGGTTACAAGGTACTTATCGCTTTCAGCATCATACACAACAGTCATATCGCTGTAGCTGAATTCGGTGTAGGAAAGACCGTAACCGAAGGGGAATGCTACCTCGTTCTTGTACTGTGCAGCATAGCCTGCGGTGTTGCCGTTGCCCATAACTGCATCAAAGTATCTGGTCTCGTAGTACTTGTAGCCTACGTAAATGCCTTCCTGGTATACCATGTAGGTACTTGCAGCATCGGGAACCTGACCGTTGAAGTTGGTGTAGGTCTGAGCGATGTAGTTCTGCATTGCAGGAGAGGTGAGGTTGTCGTAGCAGTAGGTGTCAACAAGGCTACCCGAGGGGTTAACCTTACCTGCGAGGATGTCAGTAACAGCCTCGGTACCTGCGATACCAAGACCACCTACCCAAAGGCAAGCGTCAATGTTATACTCGTTGAGGAAATCAACCTCAAGAGCGTTAGAGGTGTTGATAAGAACGATGATCTTTGCACCGGTAGTCTTCTTTACTTCCTGAGCGTAAGCGAGAAGCTCTCTCTCGTTAGCGTTGAGCTCAAGGTAGTTAGCAGCATCTTCAGCGCCCTCGTAACCGGGGAAGGAGCAGTCATAGCCCTCACCGCCAACACGGGAGAAGGTAATAACAAATGCGCCGGAGTATTCGTTTATAGAAGCCTTAACGTCTGCGGGATAGTTTGCGGGGTCGATCTCAAGGATAGGAGCCTGACCGCCGAGAAGTGCGTTTTCACCGCCGCTCTCACCGGTAGAAACTGCCTCCATAAGTGCAGCAGCATCTGCGGAGCCGTACCAATCCCAAAGAGTGGGGTTAACAGCAAAGCCGCTCTGCTCAAGTGCCTGCTTAAGATTAAGCGCCTTGGAAGCGTCTACGTTACCCGAACCGGTACCACCGTATGTAAGGTCAACCGAATTAACGGAAAGTGTAGATACCTTAGTGCCGGCTGCAAGAGGAAGTGCGCCATTATTAAGCAGAAGAGCTGCGCCCTCTGCCTCTACCTGGTAGCAGAGTGCCTCGCCTGCAGCGAGTCTCTCCTCCTGGCTAGCGTAATCGCCCTTGAAATAAACGGCGTTAGGATCTTTGTTTTCGAGTTCCCAGAAGGTATTGCCTGCGATCAGAAGCGAAATGGTGTTGTCGAACATTCTAACAACAACATTCACGGGAATCATGATCACGAACAAAACCACAAGGATAACCGAAACAA
Organism: Eubacteriales bacterium; assembly: GCA_045536065.1. Taxonomy (GTDB): domain Bacteria; phylum Bacillota; class Clostridia; order Oscillospirales; family CAG-272; genus UBA1740. Next base: position 24,801 of record JAZSMV010000008.1, read on the forward strand.
TTTTGCCAAGAATTCTCATGTTATTCTCCTTTTTATTCAGGCATTGCCTGTTATTAATGTATTATTGCCATAAAATTGCACAGCAACCTTAACAGCACTTAAATTATAACACACAAATATTTTATTGTCAATGTTATATCAATCAATAAAATTTGAAAGTTAAATATTTGTCACAACTGCACAAGATGTTAACTGCTTTTTTGGTACAGGTGTGTCACACTTTGCTGTTTTTTGTGTCAGTCAATTCATTTTTGAAATTGCAGGATAGCTAAAATATTTTTTCAGAGTTTTAATCAGTCGAAAGACAAAGGAAAATGTATTTTATGGCATTTATGACAACTATTATTGTCATTTTTGAGCATTTTTAATAAAAAATCAGTCCCATCTTGCGACGGGACTGATAAAAATTTGTGTTAATTTTTGTTTAGAAATGACCGGTTCGGATCGCTCGTACTATCGGTATAAAAGATACATCACAAGAGATACTACAAGGAAAAATGCACCGCAAATAAGCATAAATCCGAATTCGAATTTCTTCTTATGATGATCCTCCTTATAGTCATAATAGCTGGAATATTTCTTGCTATTATTCCTTTTGAAGATGTTCATAAAGGAGCCTACGGCGAACGCTAGTCCGTCAAAAGCGCCTTCATTTGTGGTGAAAACTAACAGACCTATGCCTGTGATAACCACTCCGACAGCAAAGAAAGCATCGCACAAAATGTGGAAAATCTCTATCGACTCGGTCTTACTGAAAATGTCCTTTAATGCTATAATAAGCAGAACAGCAAGCAATCCGGCGCCTATAGTTATTAAATACTTTTTAAGCGATCTCATTCTTCTGTTTCCTGGCACTCCTTAACGTATTTTTCAAACTCCTCACTGTTACAAAGAACAAAGTGACCGGGAGTAACCTCTCTCATAGTAGGTCCTTCCTTGGAGTAGTCGTGATCAAGCACGGGGTTATATACTATTCTGGTTCTGTTCTTCTCGGTAATAGGATCGGGAAGAGGAATAGCAGATAAAAGCGAACGGGTATAGGGATGAAGAGGATGAGCAAACAGATCATCACTTGTAGCAAGCTCAACGATCTTACCGAAATACATAACGGCAATTCTGTTGGAGAAGTACTTAACGACAGCAAGGTCGTGTGCGATGAAGAGAATGGTAAGACCCATCTTCTCACTAAGGTCATTAAGAAGATTAATAACCTGCGCCTGAATAGAAACGTCAAGAGCGGAGATAGGCTCGTCGGCGATGATAAGCTCGGGGTTCATAATAACCGCTCTCGCAATACCGATACGCTGACGCTGACCGCCGGAGAACTCGTGAGGATAACGTGTTGCGTGCTCACGAACAAGGCCAACAGTCTCAAGCATCTTATATACCTGCTCGTCGATAAACGCCTTGTCCTTGATACCTCTGATGATAAGACCCTCAGCAATAATATCTCTAACCGTCATACGAGGGTCAAGAGAGGAGTCGGGATCCTGGAAGATCATCTGGATCTCGTTTGTAAGAGCATTCTTACCGTTTGTACGGGACCATCTGCGGTGATCTGCATTGGCCTCCTTGATAAAAGCGGTGTTCTCGGCTACAATGCTGTCAAGCTGTTCCTTAGAGATCCTGTTCTCCTTATAGCTCTTGCGTGCAGTCTTAATGGCGTCCTTATAGCTACGGGTACCTGCGCAGATACGCTGGCCCTTATAGTATACCGAACCGCCGGTGATGTCGTAGAGTCTAATGATGGATCGACCGGTAGTGGTCTTACCGCATCCGGACTCACCAACAAGACCGAAAACCTCACCCTTGTAGATATCGAAGCTAACGTTATCTACCGCCTTGAGCTCAAACTTGCCCATCTTGAAATACTGCTGGAGATTCCGAACACTTAATAATACTTCTTTTTCCATATTATTCTTCTCTCTCCTTCTTCATACGTTCAATACGTGCCTTTATGATCTCAGGCATCTCAACCTTGGGTGCGTTGGGATGAAGCAGCCAGGTTGCTGCAGAGTGTGTGGGGGTAATTTCGAATAACGGAGGCTCCACCTCGAAGTCGATATCCATTGCGTACTTGTTTCTCGCCGCAAAGGCATCTCCCTTGGGAGGGAAATGAAGATCGGGAGGAGTTCCGGGGATAGAGTCCATCTTACCGGTGGTATGAAGGTCGGGCATAGAGGAAAGCAGAGCCCAGGTATAAGGATGAGCGGGCTGATAGAAGATCTCCTCAGAGCTACCGTACTCAACGATCTTACCTGCGTACATAACTGCAATTCTGTCAGCCATATTCGCAACAACACCCATGTTATGAGTGATGAATATTACCGAAAGATTTCTCTCTCTCTTGATCTTATTGATAAGCTCAAGAATCTGCGCCTGAATGGTAACGTCAAGCGCTGTTGTAGGCTCGTCACAGATGAGAATATCGGGGTCAGCGGCAAGAGCAATAGCAATAACTACTCTCTGTCTCATACCGCCCGAAAGCTCGAAGGGATACTGATTGTATCTTGCTGCGGGCTCGGGAATACCAACCTCCTCAAGAAGCTTGATAGCCTTTGCCTTTGCGATTCTATTGTTCATCTCAACAACGAATCTGGAAGCCTGATCCTTGAGATAGTCAATGATCTCAATAACCTGTGCCTCGGCGTCGAAGGTCATATCCTTCTCGATATCATCAACATAATGCTTGTAAAGGTTTTCAACAACCTTACAAATATTAGCCTGCTGAAGCTCAAGGTCAACAACTATCTGGGGAGTGAGTACCCAGTCGGGCTGACCGCCCTTAGCGATAATGGCATCATACTTTGCCTTGTTCTTAAGATACTTCTTCTCCTCGATGGGATTATTCTTAACACCTGCGAAGTAGCGGTTAACCGAGCTCTCAAAAGCAGAACGGAATACGTACTCCGAGCTTGCCTTCTTAACAGCGAGACGGTCGATAGCCTCTGCTACCTTTTCGCTGAGGTGATGAATATATCCGTTACATCCATTGCGATCGATGCTTTCAGACTTGAAGTAGTTTATAGCATTATAAAGTTCAGGAAGAAGAGCCTTCTTACACTGAATGGATCTGTTGTGGGAGTAGCGTACACCCTTTGTCGCAGTTGCGATAAAGTCGTCCATGAAATTCTCATCAAGGAACTTACGGGTCATAGCATTCATATCGGATACCGACATAGTTGTAAGATCAACACCGGGATTCTCCATGATGTAGTAGCCCATGGTGAAGAAGTTAGGCTTCTCCTTAGCAAGAGCATCCTTAACGATTGCTACGAGATTATCAAGAAGACTAATAGCCTCCTCGGGCTTCAGCTCCTTACCCTGTGCAAGAAGGGCATCAACGCCACCCTTGTATGCAAGGTTGCTCTCGTTAGCTACGATAACGTACTCGTGGAAGGCAAGAGGAAGCTTCTTCTTGATTCTCTTAAGTCTTGCCTGAAAATCGATCTTCTTGTGATTTTTAAGCATAAGAAGGGTGTTATCGATGTCCATTTCAAGCTCGATAGCAGCTCCGTATGCCTTGTTGAACTCACGCTCGATCTCGGTTGCAGAGATGCAGAAGGAGTCAAACTTCTTGATCTTCGCAGCAACGGATGCCGATTCGTTAGCACCCTCGAGAGCGTAAGCCGCATTTATATTTCCGCCCAAAACCTTGAGCATATTGTTGAACGCACTCTTTGCGTTTCTTCTACCCGTCTTTGCCTTAAGGATCATTGCCTCGGTCATCTGCTGACCTATACGCATAATGGGGTTAAGGCTCGACAGGGGGTTCTGGAAGACCATTGCCACCTTGTCTCCACGGAGCTTGTGGAAGTCTTCCTCAGAAATTTTCAGTAAATCCTGTCCGTCATATAATATCTCGCCGCACTCAACGATAGAGTTGCCCGCCAGGATACCCATAATAGCCTTACTGGTTACGGATTTTCCCGAGCCGGACTCACCAACTATCGCCAGAGTCTCTCCCTCGTAAAGATCGAAGGAAATGTTACGAACGGCTTTTAAAATTCCACCTTGAGTACGGAATGATATTTGCAGATTTTTTACTTCTAATTTCTTATCCATAAATAGACCATTCCTTTCCGCCATAGAGATAGTTCCCTGCTCTACGGCAATTTTTTCAAATGTCTTTAATCTAAATTATTCAGTTCCTCTCAAGGAGGGGTTAAATGCATCACGGAGACCGTTACCGAACAGGTTGAAGGAAAGCATCAGCAAGCTGATGAACACTGCGGGGAACAGAATCATGTGAGGATAAGTGAACAGATAGGTCTGTCCTGTAGCAAGAAGTGTACCTACGCTGGTAAGGTTACCGGACGTAAGGTTAATAATACCGAGGTAGCTAAGGCTTGTCTCCGAGAAGATAACGCCGGGGATTACAAGTACGCTACCGGTAATAAGTGTACCAACTGCGTTGGGGAAGATGTGCTTGAACATAATTCTACGGTCGTTAGCACCGAGGGTTCTTGAAACGAGAACGTACTCCTGATTCTTGAAGCGGTAGAACTGCATTCTGGTTCTGCCCGCCATACCCGTCCAACCGGTAAGGAAGAAGGATATAAACAGGATAATTACGTGAGATACGTTGAAGTGGTACTTAAGCAGTGTGATAACAATCATGAAGGGGATAGAACCGAGAATTTCAACGATTCTTTCCATGATGATATCGATCTTACCGCCGTAGTAACCCTCTACCGCACCGTAAATAGCGCCAACAAAGAGGTTAACAATAGAAACAACGATAGCAAGGATGAAGGAGAATCTTGCACCGCTTGCAAGACAGGTAAAGATGTCCTTACCTGCGTCGTTGGTTCCGAAGAGGAAGCTGGGCTCGGTTATACCGTCGCCTGCAACGTGGTGAATATAGGTGTAATAAGCCTTGTAGTCAACACGAACGTTCCAGTTGGTGTTGTTATCCTTGGGCTCGGCGTAATTGTAGAGATATACGCCCTCGCCCTCATAACGCATCTTACTGGTGTAGAGGTCGTTGCCGTCATAGGTCTTATATGCAGGAGTAAGCTCACCGTCGGGAATTTCGGTCTTACCGCCCTTGCCCTTCTTGGTCTTGTACCAATAGTTAGCATCTGTCTGGTCCTGATCAGCCTCGGGACGAAGATTTCTGTCGGTTATAGGAAGAATAACCTGAACGTTATACTCATCCTGGTATGCCTGAAGCGCCTGATATTCTTTAGTGCTGAGAAGTACGAACTTAGCGCCTACCGAATTGTAGGTATCAAGTCTGAAGGTATACATCTTGGTCTGCTTACCAAGGTAATCCTTAATGGACTCAACAGGCTCGTTCATAATGATCTTAACGCCGAGTTCCTGCTCCATAGCACGGTAGTACTTATAGGTGTGCTCGTTTACGGTCTTCTCAACGCCACCGTCCCAGAAAGGAATACCAAGGTCATAGAACAGCTCGCTCTTAGGCTGAACGAAGGCATAGTACTTGTCCTCGTATGCAACGGTATAAGGTGTGAAGAGAGGTCCGATAATCGCAAAGATGACCAGCATACCGATAATTACGGTAGCAACGATAGAAGCCTTGTTTCTCGAGAAACGGTGAAGCGCATCCTGGAAATAGGTAACAGGCTTGGTCTCAAGCTTCTGGTCGTGAATGTTGCTTGCATCAGAGCGGAAGACGAATTTTTCTTTAGAAATTACATAATCTTGTGCTTTCATTACTTCGCCCCCATTCTGATTCTCGGGTCAATGACACCGTAAGAAAGGTCGATAACAAGTCCTGCAACAAGACCTACCAACAGATAGAAGCCGGACAGCATCATAAAGAAGTCGTAGTCCTGAGTGTTGATAGCTGTAAGGTAAAGTCCACCTACGCCGGGGATCGTAAAGATATTCTCGATGATCAGCGAGCCCGAAAGAACGCTGATAAACTCACCGACGATGGAAGGGAAGATAGGCACCATCGCATTACGAAGTGCGTGTCTTACTGTTGCCTGAGATTTTGTAAGGCCCTTTGTTCTTGCAAGGAGCATAAACTCGGAGGTAAGAACCTCGGTAAGCTCCGCACGGGTAAATCTAGCATAACCTGCAATAGAGCCGAACGACATTGCAAGTACCGCAGGCATCATTGACAGGAACATTTTTCCATTAAAGTAGAAATCCCAGTTAAACGTGCCCTCGTGATACTCAAGTCCCAGCTCGGGATAAGCACTCTTAACGTCCTCAAAGGACATCATTTTTAACGGGAACCATCCAAGCTTAAAGCAGATGGAATACAGAAGAAGTGATGCGTATACGAATGAAGGTACCGAAATAATAACCATTACTGCGGTACTGATAAAGTGGTCCTGCCACTTGTTCTTTTTAAGAGCGGCAAAAATTCCGAGAGCAATGCCGATCGGAACCGCTAAAAGAGACGAATAAATGTTAATTAAAATTGTGGGGGGAAGCTTTTCAATAAAGGCGTTCCAAACCGGCTTTCCACGGTAGCCGGGCATATTAACGCCTACACCGAAGTCACCTTCAGTTACGATTCGTTTGATATATCTGAAAAACTGCTCGGGAATGGGATCGAAATATCCTCTGTCCCTGAGCTGTGCCTCAATAATTTCTCTGTCCTGACCAATGGTAACGTTAATCGGAATAGGAAGAAGCTTGATTAAAACGAAGCATATGCAGAAAATAATTGTAAAAGTCATTACCATAAGGCCAATTCTCTTACAAATATATTTGAACATATACATTTTTCTACTCTCCTTTCTTTATTCTTAAAGCCGACAATGAGGGATAGTTCGCACTATCCCTCAACGTCGTTAGAAATTAAGACGATTTAATTATTTGTAGTCAACGGTACCACCGAGTCTACCAACCTGAGCTGCCCATTCAGCGTCAGAGTAATTGTAGGTCATGTACTTGATTCCGCCGTAACCCATGAAGGTATTGTACTCATAGGTAACGTAATCGCACTGGTAAGAGATAAGGGATGCACTGTACTCGTTCTGAAGAGGAACAGTGTAGTAAACCTTAAGAACCTCTTTCTCAAGAGCTGCAATCAGCTGAAGTCTCTGAGCCTCAGGAATTGCGTTAGAGGACCAGTCATAAGCTGCGGAAGTGTCGCCGTTAAGACAAGCGTACCAATCAAGAAGAGACATGGTGTGCTCAACGCCACCGCCAAGCTCCTCAGCAACGCCCTCCATGGTGAAGGTCATCATGGTATTAGCGGTATCCCAAGCTGCGGAATACATATAGCCAGCATCAAGGTAAGCAAGAAGGAAGTAACCGGGATCCCAAGCTGCGCCGGTCCAACCGCCCATACAGATATCGTATGCACCTGCACGGAAGTCATCAGCCCAAGCGGTAGCGAAGTCCTTGATCTCGAGCTCAATTCTGCCCTCAAGAGGAGTGCCTACGCAAGCCTCGGTAATAGCAGCCTTGAGGTATTCGAATCTTCTGGTTACAACGTCGTTGATAGCACCGGAACCGAAGGTAAGAACAACCTTATCGGTAGCGCTGATATCGCCTGCTGCAAGAGCATCGTTGTATGCCTTAGTGATGAGCTCCTTAGCTACGGTAGGATTGTAACCGGAGATAGCTGCAACTGCATCATCAAGGTTGTCATACTTAGTGTAATCTACTGCGTAGATCTCGCAAAGAACCTTCTTTGCCTCATCGGTATTTCTGAATACGCCGCCGTTAGCAACGTCGTAGTAGTGCATGGAGTTGAAGAGACCGAAGCCTGCCTTAGAGGAGGTGGTGCACTTCGCATTGTAGTCAGCTCTGTCGATAGCGAGAGAGATAGCCTTTCTGAAGTCTACGTAGGAAAGGATGGTCTTGTTGGTGCCTTCCTCCTCACGAGCTGCAAGAGCCTCCTTAGAGGACTGAAGCTGGAGAGAACCTACGTAGTCAGTGGGAGTGAAGAATGCCTGGTCGGAATTCTTGTAGTCGTCTGCGATGGAAACGTCGATGCCGATACCGTCGATCTTACCTGCCTGGAAGAGAAGCCATGCAGAGTTCCAGTCCTTAACGATGTCGTATACGATCTTATCGGTCTGATAGAGACCCTCGTTTTCCTCAAGACCGTAGCCGTACCAGTTCTCGTTTCTTTCAAGAGTGAACTGCATGTCGGTCTGGAAGCTGGTAAGCTTATAGGGACCCCAAGACATGGTGGTCTCTACGCTGGAGTTGTACTTAGAGGTCCAAAGAGTTTCTGCACCGGAGGGAGCAACCTTGTTTGCCTCGTAAGTAGCCTCGTGAACGAGAGGAAGAGAAGCCATGTTGTAAGCAGCCTTGTAATCAAGAGTGCCGTCGGGCTTAAGAAGGTCAAGGCCCTTCTCAAGAACGATAACGATATCATACTTGGTGTCGCCTACGAAGATACCAACGTTCTCGAAATCGAACGCAGGGAATTCGCCGTTTGCAACGAAGAAGTGAAGCTCCTCGTTGGGCTCGGTCTGCCACCAACCAATAAGATCGGTCCAAGCTGCTGCAAGAGTAGGATCAGCCTTGATCTCTGCAAGAGTCTTACCCTCCATCGCCTTAGCTGCATCAGCGGTGAAAGCGGGCATGCCTGCACCGTAGTTGCCGATAAGGTAAGCTGCGCAAGCCTCTGCGTTATAGGAAGAGGGGAAACCGAAAATTGTTCTCATCGCACACTCTTCAAGGTAATTGCCACCTGCGGGAGCGAGAGTGAAGATAAGGCTAGCATCAAGATCGGTAGAATATGTGCTATAGGATGTAGTTGCTGCGAAGATACCCTTCTGGCCCTGCTTAGCGTAGCTCTTAGCGCCTACAAGAGACTGTGCGGAGTTGTAGTAAGAGTCTGCTCTGTAGTTCTGGAAGAGGGGGTTAAGCTGTTCCTTCATGGTGTATACGAAGTCCTTAGCCTCGATCTTGTCGCCGTTCTCCCACTCGAGATCCTCACGAAGAGTGATCTGCCAAGCGAAGCCGGTCTTCTCGGGATCAAGACCCCAAGCCTCTGCATACTTTGCAGTAACGTCGGTAAGCTTAGTAGCTGCATTGTAAACTACGTCGAACTCACCGGGGATGATCTCGCCGTTCTCATCATACTTGAAATCGTATCCGAAGAAGGAGGAGCCGATCCAAGACATAACGTTAGTATCGTTGTTGTCCTGGTAGGTAAGCTCGTTCCAGTTGGAAGGAGAGATGGTGAGGTAGTCGTTGTAAGTGTAGGTCTTAGGAGCGTTAGGATCTACGAACCAGGGATCCTTATCGCCGCACTCGCAAAGACCGGTAGCAGGATCGTATTCGTGGGTATGCGTACCGCCATTGTCGCCGAAGAGGCCACAAGAAGCGAGCATAGTGAAGCACATAACTGCTACGATAATGAGTGCAAAAATCTTTGTACTTTTCATGGTAAAAAAGTCCTTTCAAAAAATTTTTTATATTTATCTCTTGGTAAATATTCTCTATTTAACCTATAGTAAATATACAATGTAAAATAAATAAATATTTTCTAAATTCATTTTGCACCGAGCAGAAGCACTGTGCCTCCATGCCGGGTGCAACGGGAATTGATCTTCTGTCCTGGAAAAATGAAATAGATGTTGCTATTATACTACATCCGTTTTGATTTGTCAACCCCTTTTTGAATATTTTTTTCATTTTTTGACGATTTTTTGTTTTTTGGCTTCATTTTACATCGTTTTTGTGCCATTTTTTGCAAGAATTTGACAGTCTCTTGCATTTTTGACAGTTTTTGACGAATTTTTATGCATTGTTTATGCACTTTTTATGCATATTCTTTTTTACCCTGTTTTTTGTGCATTTTAACCACTGAAAGCTCCGAAAAAAAGCCATTTTGCCCTTGTCAGACCTGAGTTTTTAGGCATTTTTAACAATACGAAAATGTGAACGATCAGAAAAGATTCTTGGTTTTATCTTGAATTTCCTTCTTTTTGTCTTGCAAATTGCAGTTTTTTGAATGATTTTATTGCAAAATCTTCTAAATAGTTATTTTAAAGTATTTTTACGGCTAATCTTTAATTAAATTATTATTTTTAGAATATATTATTGTCTAATTGATTATTATTTATGTTAGACTATATAGATTTGATTTAAGGAGGGGAACGTGAAGGAATTCAGTGCTTTCAAAAAGAAAAAAGAGCATCTGATCTGCTTTGACAGCGACGGATGTGTTATGGATACCATGAGAACCAAGCATACAAAGTGCTTTGGCCCTTGCCTAGTGGACGAGTGGGGACTTCACAGTCTGAGAGAGGAAATTTTTGCAAGATGGAACAAAATCAACCTTTATACTATATATAGGGGAATAAACAGATTCCGAGGTCTCGCCATGATACTTGACGAGATCAACGAAAGGCATCGGCCGATCGACGGCATTGATGCGCTGAAACTATGGGTAAAGACGGCGCCCGAGCTTTCAAACCGAGCTCTCAAGGATATGATAGATGAAAATCATTTCGAGAGGATCTTCAAAAAGGCGCTTTCCTGGAGCGAAAGGGTAAATCGAATGGTCGCAGATCTTCCCCCGGAGGACAAGCTTCCCTTCCCCGATGCAAAAACCGCTTTAAAGCTTGCTCACGAAAAGGCAGACGTGGCAATCGTATCCAGCGCAAATCAGGAGGCAGTTATCGAAGAGTGGAGCCTGCACGGTCTTATCTCTACGGTAGACGTCATTATGACGCAGAGCGACGGGAGTAAGGCATCCTGTATAGGTAGGCTGGCGGACTTAGGGTATGAGAAGGATAAGATATTAATGTGTGGCGACTCACCAGGGGATCTTTCGGCTGCGGAAAGAGTTGGGGTTCTTTTCTATCCAATACTTGCAGATCGGGAGAACGTAAGCTGGAATGAATTCATTTCAGATGGACTTGACAGATTTATAGGCGGCGAATACGTCGGAGAGTATAGCGAAGGCAAAAAGAGTGATTTTTACAGTAATTTGGGCAAATAACAAATAAATGTAAATAGGAGTTTACAAAATGGTAGATTTGAAAGCAAAACCCTATTATCTCTTGGAAGAGGATATTGATTGGGTAAAAAGGACTATCAAGGAAATGACTCCCGAGGAAAAGGTAGGACAGCTGTTCTTTCAGCTTACGGAAAATCAGGACGAGGAGTATCTGCGAGAGCTTGTTGAGAAGTACCACGTGGGCGGATGCAGATACAACGGAATGAGTGGCGATAAGGTTTTAAAGCAGAATCAAATGCTTCAAAAGTATTCAAAAATTCCCCTCTTTATCGCCTGTAACCCCGAGCGTGGAGGCGACGGAGTATGCACCGACGGAGCTACCGTAGGATCGGGTATCAAGGTGGGCGCAACCGGAAAGACAGAGTACGCCGAGGCTATGGGTTACGTTTCGGGTAAAACAATGGAGGCTGTTGGCTGTAATATGGCATTTGCGCCGGTGGTGGATATTCTATATAACCACGAGTGCGAGGAGGTACTTCTGCGCTCGTTCGGTAATGATCCAAAGCGAGTTGCCGCTATGGGAAAGGCATATATGGATGGACTTCACAAAACCGAGGGTCTTGCTGCCACCGCAAAGCACTTTCCCGGCAACGGTCAGGATTACCGTGATGCTCATATTTCTAACAATGTAAACTACTTCGGTCACGACAAATGGATGTCGACCTACGGGTATGTATATAAAGAACTGATTGAGAACGGTCTTGAGGCAATTATGGGCGGTCATATACTTATGCCTGAGCTGATAAGGAATCTGAGGCCCGACATCTCTTATGATGATATGCTGCCCGCTACTCTGTGTTACGAAATAATGACTTCCCTGCTCCGCCACGAGCTTGGCTTTAACGGTGTTGTTGTTACCGACGCCAGTCACATGGTCGCTATGACCAATCGTATGCCAAGGCAAGAGATGCTACCACTGTCCATAAACGCAGGATGCGATATGTTCCTTTTCTTCAACGATCCCGACGAGGATTTTGGGACTATGCTGGACGCATATAAGACGGGAATAATCGGCGAGAAGCGAATGACCGAGGCGCTTACAAGAATTCTCGGACTCAAAGCCAAAATGGGGCTTCACAAAAAGAAAAAGGGCAAATTATGCCCCGATTATAGTAATTTGCAAAGTATAGTTTACGATAATGATTGCAAATCAATTGCGACAAGGGTAAGCCGTGATGCTGTTACTTTAGTTAAGAATATGCAGGATGATATACTTCCCTTATCTCCTCATAAGACAAAAAGGATAATGATCGTGCCTATAAAAGGAGCGAGTAATCCTCTTATGACGCTTTTGGCTATGGCAATGGGCGACGGAGAGCAAAGGAAAACTCCTGCCGAAAAGCTGAAAGAGAGACTGGAGAAGGCGGAATTTGAAGCCTTTATCTACGAGAGTCCTATCGAAAGGATGAAGGAGATGATTAAGGCAGGCGAAAAGCCAAGCCTTAATCTGTATTTTGCAGGCAAGCACGCCATATCGGACTTCGTTAAGAATCAGGATCTTGTAATTTCGCTCTTTGACGTTGCAAACGGTCATCCATCCTTTGGTCTTTCAAAGGGTGGTGGAGAGATTCCCTGGTACGTCCACGAGCTGCCCGTAATCGGCATCAGCGTAAACAAGCCCACCATACTTGCAGACTGCCCTATGCTCCGCACCTATATCAATGCCTACGACTCTGCCGATCACACAATGGATGCCCTTGTGGATGCACTCCTGACCGGCGACTTCCGTGGAAGTGATCCTATCGACTCCTTCTGCGGCATGTGGGATACGAAAATATAATAAAACAAAGAAAAAAACAACCGTGTCACGTGACACGGTTGTTTTTTTACAGTAGAACGATTACCAAATAACAATACGCTTGTCGGGAGCGATGTACATTCCGTCGCTCTCCTTAACGTCGAAGGCGGTGTACCACTCGGAGAAGTTTCTGGGAGGCATATTCGCACGGAGGATGGAGGGGCCGTGAACGTCAACTGCAAGAAGCATCTGTGCATACTCGGGTCTTGCCTTCTGGCACCATACTCTAGCCCAGTTGTAGAAGTACTCCTCGTAGGATGCGCCCTCGGTTCTGGACATAATATCAAGAGTTACAGACATACCGCCGTTGTCGGCCATGTTCTCGCTAACGATAAATGCGCCGTTTACCTTACCCCAGGGAAGCTCGATGCCGTCAAACTGCTCGATCATCTGATTAACCTTCGCCTCAAATCTCTTGAAGTCATCCTCGGTCCACCAGTCGTTAATGTTACCGTTTTCATCGCACTTTGCACCGTTGGAGTCGAATGCGTGAGAGATCTCGTGACCGATAACCGCACCGATACCGCCAAGATTCTCGCTTCTGGTCTGCTTTAAGGAGTAGAAGGGAGGCTGAAGAATAGCCGCAGGGAATGTAATGTCATTTACGAAGGGATCGTAGCAGGCATTAACAAGATGGCCCGGCATAGCCCAATTCTCGGGGTTGGTGGGCTGATCAAGCTTTGAAAGCGCATCAAGCTCCTGGGTAGCTCTGAGAGAAATCATAATATCAAGGAGTGAATCATTGGGATTAAAGGTGAGCTTATCGTAAAGTGCTCTTACCTTATCGGGATAACCCATCTTTACACCCATGGTAGAGAGCTTAAGGATAGCCTTCTCCTTAGTTGCCTCGCCAAGAATCTCGTTAGTTTTAATACGTGACTTGTAGGTATCAATAATCTGATATACTATCTCGGTAATATCTCGCTTTGCTTCCTCACCGAAATACTTTTCACCGTAGTAAATGCCCACGGGCTCGGAATACATACCTGCAGCAAGGTTGTATGCAAACTTATCTATGGACTGCATCTTCGCAACGCCTGTAAGAGCACGCATATACATACCGCCCATGTCACGAAGCTCCTCGGAAAGATAAGGACAAGCCTTCAAAAGGCCGGTAACGTATGCCCAGTGCTTATAAAGCTCAAGATTTTCTGCATTAAATACCTTAGCAAAATCACCGAAGAATCTGGACTCGGTAACTACCACAGTCTCGGGAACACGACCGAAGAGATCGCCGAGAATAGCAGCAAAATCAAGAGTTGAGAGCATCTCTGCAACCTTGTTTTCATCCATAGGATTATACATTTCGATATATCTGGACCACTCCTCGCTGGTCTTAACGAGTCCGCCAAGGATCTCGTCAAAGGCAAGGGTATCGGCAATATATCTCTCCTGATCCTCTGCGGAAAGGTCGGTCTTTGCCATAACCATTTTCGCTACGCCCTGCCACATACCGAGTATCTGCTCCTTCTGAGCGGCCATCTCGGGCTTGTAATAGGATGCGTCGGGAAGAATAACGCTCGGGCCCTGAATGTATGTAAGGCGCTGCTTTGTATTCTTCATATCGGTATCTGCGCCAATGTTAATAGGCAGCGAAATGCCTCTGAGAGTAAGGCTCTTATACAAGCGACTAAAGTCCTCTACCGACTTGATTTCGTCAAGAATAGCAAGGTTTTTAAGTGCGGGAGCAATACCGTATTTTTCCTTTCTGTCGGCATCCTTTGCGATAGCATAAAGCTGGCAGGCTCTTTCCATATGCTCGTTGGGATAAGCCTTGCTCTCGGCCATAGCCTCGAACTCGCTCATCATAATCTTCTCTACGCTGTCCGCAAGCTCGATAAATCCGCCTGCGCAGGGCTTGTCATCGGGAATTACAAGCTCATCAAGCTTTTTCTGATTGACGAAGGTATAAAGATCGTCCTGAATTCTGATGTTTTCCATAAGTGTCTCCTTTTTACACAATCTCGGCATAGCCGAACTTGCTTTTGCTCTATTGTAGCACAAAATTTTCTAAAATACAATATGAAATCGCCCTGAACTCAAAATTTGTTTAAATTTTAAAGATTTTTCACATTTTTTTTGAAAGCACGAGGCCGAGCGCCCTTCGGACAAATTGCTGAAGCAATTTTCTCCCTATTTCAAATCCCACCGCCCATACAAAAAAGCAGACCGCAAAGGGTCTGCTTTTTTATGCTTTTAGTTATTATTTTATTTTTCGTACCCGGCGGACATGCTGTAGAAATATGTTCCATCCTCAAAATACGCACTCGCTCCGCCTTCGGTGCAAATAATATATATCATAATGCCGTTAAAATCGTATACAAAGAACCGATCGGAATACTTTTCAAAGAAAATGCTTAACTGCGAAGGATAGCTACCCTGCAACTTACTGCGATTATAGGTCATCGCTTTTTCTCTACTTGTAGCCCTGAATACCATTGAGCGTATAGGGTTCTGGGGGCTGGTACAACAGGGGTCAATTACGCCGTAACCGATAGAAAAGCGACTCATAGTCTCTCTACCCGTTCCCTCGTCAAGAGAAGCAGATATAGGCATTTCCATTATAACGTCAATAGATGAAATAGGATTATCTGGCACGGAGCTGAATTTTGCGGGATAATAAACCGAATCCTTGAGATAGCTTAGATAATCGGTGCTTATATAATCGGGATTTTCTTCATTTTCAGCAAAATAATAATTCCAACACTTTACCTGCTCATCATAGCTGTTGATTCGGGTATTAACATCAAACTCACCTACTCCTATGTACGGCTCTGTAAATTCATAGCGCTGTATTGAAAGAAGCATTTCTCGGAACTCCGGGAATTGGGCCAGGTCGTCAACAGAATCAATGGTAACGTATCCGTTGCGCTCAAAGTCAAAATCAACGACGTTGTAATTCACCTTGGTCGTCTTACCGTTATAGGTGATAGAAAGCTCGTTGTCCTGTCCTAACTCATACAAGTAAATATAATAGAAAACTTGACCTTTTATCTTAGAATAGTTGGTGTAATATACGGCGGCGTTTTCCTCGTTATATTCAATCTGAACGTCCTTATAGGTTTCCTCATTGACCTCTGCGTCTTCTCCCAGGTCAACAGTAATTAGGTGACTTTGAGAAATCTCAAAATCAACGCTATTAAAGCCGATAACGTCCTCAATAGTTACCTTAAACTCGTCGTTAAAACCAATCCACTGCGGCTCAAAAATACCGCAGCTTACCAATGGTAAAAACAGCATCAGTAGCATAACTGCTAAAAGCAAAATACCTGTCGTTCGTTTCATCTGTAACACCTCCTTGTTTAGTAAGCCGATAGCTTGTAATTTAATTTTACAACATATTTCTAAGCTTGTCAAGTTTTTTCATAAGTTCCGTCAAAAAAGCCATACGTCGAAAAAGTGTGAATGATGTTGCTCGTTTAGAAAACGATTGATAATCGTTTTAACACGAAGTTAGAAGGCTAGCCTGAAAACGGTCCACAGGACCGGTCCTTTGGACAAATTGCTGAAGCAATTTTCTCCCTATTTCAAATCCCACCGCCTTTATAAAGCAAAAAAGCAGAGCCCCAAGGACTCTACCTTTTTGCTTGGTGCAGGTGACGGGATTTCCGCCCGTGGCGGCCTTAGCCGACAAACAGTCCACTGGACTGTTTGGTCCTTCGGACAAATTGCTGAAGCAATTTTCTCCCTATTTCAAATCCCACCGCCTTTATAAAGCAAAAAAGCAGAGCCCCAAGGACTCTACCTTTTTGCTTGGTGCAGGTGACGGGATTTGAACCCACACGTCTCTCAACACTGGAACCTGAAACCAGCGCGTCTGCCGTTCCGCCACACCTGCATTAAGTTTTCGAGGCTTCATTTTCTGAAGCCTCGATTATTATATCATATCGCTTTTGAATTGTCAAGCGAAATTTGTTATTTTGCCTGGGAGTTGTAAATTTCTCTGAACTTGGCAATGCAGGAGGCAAAGTCCTCGATCGCTCCGTCAACTACCTTGGGATCGGTCATATCGATTCCTGCAATGAGAAGCGAGTCAAGAGGAGACTTGGAGCCGCCGCACTTAAGGAATTCGATATACTTGCCAACGTATGCCTCGCCCTCGGTCTCGATACGCTTAACGATGGCGCTGGCCGCGGAGATGCAGGTAGCGTACTTATAAACGTAGAAGCCCGAATAGAAGTGAGGAATACGCATCCACTCGTAAGCGATCTGCTTATCCTTCCAAACCTTAGGACCGAAGTAAGCCTTGATAAGCTTCATATAGGTCTTGTTAAGAACGTCGGCAGTAAGGGGCTCACCCTTTGCGCAGAGGGCGTGAGCATTCTTCTCAAACTCGGCAAACATAGTCTGACGGTAAAGAGTTCCCTTGTAGGTCTCCATAAGGCCGTCAAGGATAGACAGCTTCTCTGCATCGCTGCTGGATTCCTCAAGCTTTCTGTGAGCTAAAAGAAGCTCGTTTACGGTAGAGGCAACCTCTGCTACGAAGATGGTATAATTGGAGTTGTGAGGCTCGTTATACTCTCTCGAGAAGTAGGAGTGCATAGAGTGTCCTGCCTCGTGAGCGAGGGTGGAAACGTCATCAAAGGTCTCGGTGTAGTTAAGAAGAATGTAAGGCTCGGTGCCGGGACAGCCTGCGCTGAACGCACCGCCACGCTTACCCTTTGAGGGATAAACGTCTACCCAACCCTTTTCCTTGAGGCCTGCGGTAAGGGTGGTGTGATATTCCTCGCCGAAGATCTTTACGGTCTCGAGAACCTCCTCAACAGCCTCCTCATAGCTGTACTTGCTCTCGCACTCACCGATAAGGGGTGCGTAAACGTCGTACATGTGAAGTCTATCAAGACCGAGAACCTCACGCTTCAGCTCATAGTAATCGTGGATAACAGGCAGAGACTTACGAACAGACTTGATAAGGCTGTTGTAGATAACAGGGGTTACCTCGTCACGGAAGGTGGACGCCTCAAGAGAGCTGCCGTAATTATGGAGCTTTGAGAGTGTGCGTCTTTCCTTAACGTAGCCCTCGTACATGGTAGCGAAGGTGTTGCCGAACTGACCGTAGGTCTTGTAAAGGCAGTTGAATGCGGCACGTCTTACATTGCGCTCAGGCTTCATAAGAGTAGGCACGTAATTGGTGTCGGTAAGCTGCATATATTTGCCGTTTTCGTCACGAATCTTGCCAAATTGTAAATCAGCGTTTGCAAAAATGCCACGAATACCACCGTGAGAGCCAAGAGCATCACCCATATTTGCAACAAGCTTTTCGCATTCATCACTAAGAGTATGAGGCTTTGTGCGCATAACGAGAGAAAGGTTGCGGCGGAAGGTTTCAAGACCGGGCTCCTCCTTGTACCACTCCTCAAGAGTTGCCTCGGGGACGCGGAGAATATAGGGTCTTACGAACCAGCCGGCAGCAGAGGCAGAAACTGCGAGAGAACGAACTCTGCCCACTCTTGCCTGGTGAAGATTGTTGGCATTATCGGTGGAAAAATGAAGCTCGGCGTATGTCCAGAGCTTGCTGATAATGTAATCAAGTCTTGCATCGTCAAGAAGAACTGCAAGCAGATCCTTAGCGCTCTGTGTCATTGTCTTCTCGTGCTTGGGGAATGCCTTTACGATCTGTTCAACCTCCTCAAAATCAGCCTTAAATGCCTCCTCTGTAGGATATATTTTGCTAAGATCCCATTTATACTTGGGGTCTATGTCTTTTCTGTCAAGCATTTTTTGTTAGTTCCTTTCTGAAATATTACCTTTATAGTATCATAAAGAAAAGCAAAAATCAATAGAAAAGAGAGGTTTTTAGGCCTCTCTTTGTAAATTTTCATATTATTTCCTGCGAAGGATAAGATCCACCGCATCTCCCACAGAGCTGATGGAAGCATTGCGCTCAGCAATCAGATCCTCTGCCATGCTCTCAATGGAGTAATGGGCATCGGCGGTGCATTTCTTGAGAACCTGGCCTGCGCCAAGTCCGTAAAGAGAAATGAAATCGGATATAGCACGCTTGAGTCCGGAGTCATCCTGCTTCACAAATACTACAAGACTGTCGGAAGCACTGCAGATATCGGAGGCACAGGAGATGATAAGCTCAATAGCCTTTGCGGCTGCCTTGCGGTCGGCATTAAGACCTCCGATCAGACCGCCCTCCTCCTTTATCTCCTCCTCAAACTGCTCAAGGTATGCGGAATAGATACGATCCATACCAAGCTTGCCTGCGGTAAGGAGATTGATTACAAGCTGATAGATGCAGGCAGTCTCCTCGTCCTGCTCGTCGGGATCGTAAACGTAATTCTTGATATATCTACCGATATTAGCCTTTATCTCGGGGGAGTCGGGCAGGTTTGCAATAATCTTAAACACTGCCTCGGTGTCACCAAGATCGCTCTTGTGGACAATAGCAAGATAATCAACTATCAGTCCGTACTGAGGAAGTGCGGTAATGGCAGGATTGCTCTCTGCGTACTGTATCAGCTCTGCAAGTCCCTCTTTACCGTACTCAGCCTTGAATACGTCGGCAAATACGTAGCCGATTACAGGATAGATCACTCGCTCACGGAAGGCGCTGATTATATCGGCAGGAAGCGCCAGCGCCGCCATCTTATCAAGATGGAGAATATCCTTAAGGCTTGTGGGCGCAACGGCAACCACTACCTGTGTGAAGCGAAGGATAAAGTCAAGATACCTTCCTGTATTAAGCTGATTTGTCACCTTATATGCCCTTACCAGCTTATCGCCTCGCTTGTGAGCAGGCATAGCGGCAAGGATAGCAACCATGATCTCGCTACCCACTCCGCTCTCAAGAACAAAGCGAAGTGCAAGCTCCTCGCAGAATCCGCTGTTCTGAACGAAAATAGACGCAAGACGGCCGTCACCACGGGACAGGCTCTGATTCAGCAGCTCGGTAAGCTTAATTGCCATCAGAGAGGCGATATCTCCACCCTCTCTGCCAATACGGCGGTTAATAAGACTTACGAACAGCTCGGAGAGTATATCACACTCAGAAAGCATCTCAAGACAGGTGTTGCATATCTTCATCTTCTGAGTTGAATTGAAGGCAGGATAATGCCTGTCAAGGAAAATAAGTATCTGTCTCTGAATCTCGGGTGTGCGAACCGAGAGCAGAAGCTTGTCGAGAATAATATCTCTGGTCTGCACAGGCTCGGCTCTGAAATGAGCATCAAAGAAGGCAAGGATCTGCTGCTGCAGGAATCCGCCGTAGAATACACGGCTAAGGTTTGCGTTTATGATAGCCTTTACGCTGTCGATCTCGCTGTCGTAATATCTGCTGATAAAGCAGAACAGACTGTCACGCATAAGATCAACGTGAATAAGCTTAAGAAGCACGTCAAGGGCAACCGCCTTCGCCTCCACGCAATCGGTGGGATAGAGGGCGGAAAGACGTGAGAACACGCCGTCGGGGATAGCCGTGTGAGTCGAGGAATACTTGGAAAGAGGTCTATACATACGTACTCTGTGCTCGGTGATAAGTCCGTCACGGTACTTGCCGTACACATCCATAAGATTGCAGAGCGCATCATCACCTGTAACAACGGTTTCCTCAACGTAGAAGCCACTGCACTGCCAGAACAGGAACACAATATCACGAAGCGTGTCAATATCGAGAGTACAGGACTTATATTTATCGGTAATTCTCTCCACGAAGGGCAGGAATTCATTTCTTATTCTGGGATATTCAAAGAGCGAATAGAAGAAGGATGCAAGCAGCATATTCTTATCATATCCCGAAGGCATACCGCTGACGGTACCCTCGGCAAAATCATAGAATACGCCTACCTCGGGAGAAACCTCCTTATAGCCTTCACTAAGACACTTGATCTTAAAGCCCTGATAATGCTCGGGGTGGCTTACGAAGGTTACAAAGGACATCCTCTCACGCAGACCGTAAGGAAGAACGCTCATTATAGCGTTGATCAGCGAAAGCGCCTCGCAAGAAGCAGAACGGTCGTCTGTGGGCAGATGGAAGATTACTTCCCTGCCGTCCTCACATATCGCACAAAGAACAGAATAAATAAAGCTCTTTACCATTTCGGGATCATACTGCTTTATAGTTGCCTTGTGATCCGAAAGGGGCTTTACGGTATAATTCAGCTCAGGACAGGCGGAGTTAGGTGCGGCGGTGGGCAGAGTGAGATTGAATCTCTTTATATCCTTATAGAACACGTCGGGATTAAAGCAATCTGCATTAGGGTTGTTCAACACGGAAGCCCTCTCCGCATCAGAAAGTATCAGCGTGTGCGCAAAATATGCACTGCGCTCTCCCGTAAAATCAACGGGATCGTAGCTGATAGCGGTCTGTGCCACTACTCCCGCAGGGAGAAGCTTCTGACTGTAAACGGTAGAGATCTCTCCACGTCTTATCTTCAGCGGATCGTGAAGCTCAAGCTTGCCAGAATAAACGCATGACAGCTCGCCGAGAACAAATTCCCTCGCAAGTCCGGAGTGAGCAAAGGTGTCAAAGCCATCTCTTTTATTATAAATGCTTACACGTGCGGGCACACGGGAATATAAATGCTGGTACGACATGGCGACTCCTTCAATGGTTTTTCTTATTATTCAACGTTAAGGCTCATAAGCTCGTGAATACTTGTAACGCCCTTATAAACCAGCTCACGACAGCTGGTCCAAAGAGGTGTCATACCGTTCTCGGCTGCAACCTTACGAAGACTTTCAATATTCTTTTCCGTGAGAATAGCATTTCTCATCTTATCGTTAACGTACATAAGCTCGTGAACCGCAATTCTGCCCTTATAACCGGTGTTGTTACAGAACTGACAGCCCTGAGGTCTGGAAATAACGATCGGCTCGTCAATGCCGAGAAGCTCCATCTCACGTGCATTTGTCTTACCACGCTTACGGCAGGCAGGACAAATTCTCTTAACAAGACGCTGTGCAATTACGCCTACAAGTGCGTCGGCAACCAGGTAATCCTTAACCTTCATATCCTCAAGACGGGTGATAGCACCGGGAGCGTCGTTGGTATGGAGGGTGCTGAACACGATATGGCCCGTGATAGCAGAACGAACTGCGATCTCTGCGGTCTCCTCATCTCGAATCTCACCGATCATGATAATATCAGGGTCCTGACGGAGAATAGAACGAAGCGCAGCTGCGAAGGTCATGTTCGCCTTAGCATTTACCTGGGTCTGGTTAATACCTGCCATCGAGTACTCTACGGGGTCCTCAACGGTTACGATATTAACGTCGGGATGGTTTACTTCCATAAGGAAGGAGTAAAGGGTTGTGGACTTACCGCATCCTGTAGGACCGGTAAGAAGGATAATTCCGTGAGGACGTGCAAGCATCTTATCAACCAGCTTGTTCTCCTCGGGAGTAAATCCAAGGTCTGCACGTGTAAACTGGAAGGAGGTCTTGTCGAGAATTCTTATAACGAACTTCTCGCCGAAAACGGTAGGAAGGGTGGATACACGGAAGTCATATTCCTTGCCACCTATGTTCATATTAATACGTCCGTCCTGAGGCACACGGCGCTCTGCAATGTTAAGGCCGGACATGATCTTAAGTCTTGCACAAATTGCGGAATAAGCCTCTATTGGGAACTCTGCACGCTCCTGAAGGTCGCCGTCTACACGGTATCTAACCTTAACCATGTGCTCGAAGGGCTCAATGTGAATATCCGATGCACGGAAAGGAATTGCCTCCTTGATGATGGAGTCAACAAGTCGAACGGCAGGGTTATTGATAACCTCGTTATCGCTGGAGATAGCTGCCTCACCGCCGAGGGACTGAATAACCTTATCGGTCTTCTCGGAGTTAAGGTCATAGATCGCACTCTTAGTGCTCTCCATAGCGGAGATAGAGTCGATATATCTGTCGATCTGCACAGGGGGAACGAGGATAAAGTCGAACTTACCCGTAAGCTGAGTGGACAGCGCAGAAAGCGCATGGCAGTTAAGGGGCTTGCCCGTAGCTACCATAATAACACCGTTCTTATCCTCGCATACCGGAATGATCTTATGCTTTTTCATAAAATCATAGGTAAACTTTTCAAAGAGGTGATCGTCAATATCAAGCATATCGATCTCAACGCAGGGCATGCAATAGTATGCTGCACGTGCCTCGAGCTCGTTTGTTTCGGTTATCATTTCCTTAGCGAGAAGGTAATCTCTTACGTTGCTCTTTCTCGCCTTGCACTCCGAGAGAATCTCGGGTGCCTTTTTTCTTTTAATCAGCTTTTTGTAGGTATAAAACTGCAAAAGCTCTCTATTTATATTCATGCGATGATCCCTTTCTTTTTATTTCGGGGTTTATGAAAGGCTGGTCATAATGGACAGCATAGGCGAGTAAACGCCGATGAACATTGTACCAACAACGAGAGCCATTATAACAAGCATAATGGGCTGGATCTTCGAGGAGAAGGATGTAAAGGATGCGTCCAGCTGCATATCAAAGTATGAGCAGGAACGGGTAAGTACGTCGTTTAAGGAGTTGGTTCTCTCACCGATAGCCACCATCTTGGTAAGCATGGTGGGGAAAATACCGATGCTCTCGAAGGCGTTGGTAAGCGACATACCGTGACGAACGTACTCTGTTGCGGTGAGGAAGTGCTTTCTCATATATCTGTTGGTAAGCACCACAGCAACCGCATCCATAGCCTCGGTAAGATCCATACCACTGGTAAGCAGAAGCGCAAAGGCTCTTGCAAATCTGGTGGTCTGCGAGGGTATCTGAATGGTTTTGAGCAGAGGCATTTTTACCATAATAACGTCAAGGGTATACTTTCCCTTTTCGGTACGAAGATACATAAAGAGAGCGAATCCAACAGCAATAATCAGGACAAGGATAACACGCCACCACATCAGAACGAAGTCTGACATATCGTAAATAACCTTTGTAATACCTGCGATCTCAACGTCAAGGTCTGCAAGAGCATCCTTGAAGATAGGGATAATGAACACAAGCATTGCGATAGCGATACCTACGGTCATAACGAGAAGCATAATGGGATAAGAGAGTGCGCTCTTAAGCTTCTGCTTATTCGCCTGGTCCTTTTCATAGAAGTCTGCAAGAGCGTTGCAGACAATATCAAGCTTACCTGACATCTCACCTACGTAGATCATACTGCGGAAGAAGTCGGGGAAAACCTTTTTATGCTTTTCAAGAGCCTCGCTCATAAGCATACCACCCTTAACGTCATCATAGATAACGTCAAGAATGCTCTTGAAATAGCTGGTAAAGGGCTGGTTTCTGAGTACGTCGATACTCTCAAGGAGAGGTACGTTGGTATTAAGCATTATGGCGAACTGACGGCAGAAGTTGGAAAGCTCGTCGAGAGTAACCTTACCTGTACCGAGAGTCCAGAATGCAGAGGGAGTTTCGCCGGAATATACCTGACAGGATGTGAGATAGAGGCTCTGCTTCGCAAGCTGCTCGGCAAGATCTCTCTCATCCTTTGCGATGAAGGTACCCTTGATCTTCTTATTTTCAATATTTACGGCTGTATATTTATATTTTTGCAAGGAACGTTTGCCCCCTTTCGAAAATTTTCAAAATTAGTTATCGGATCAGAGTCCGAGCAGAGATGCGTACCAGCTGACAATGGGCCAGCCGAAGAGCAATGCAAATGCAACGCCTACGGAAATGAAGGGTCCGAAGGGATATTCTCTATCCTTTTCGTCGCCTCTGGCTCTTCTCACGATAAGGAGAATTATGCTGGCGCTAACGGATGCGATAAGCATAGCAAAGAGCATTCTCTGCCAACCGAGAAGAAGTCCTGCGACAAAGGCGAACTTTACGTCGCCGAAGCCAAGTCCCTCTCGCTTAAGGATCAGTATTGCTCCGTAGTAGATGAGCAGGAAGAACAGGCCGAATGCCGCCGCACCGATAAGGTGGTCGTACCATCTGATATTCTTGTCGAAGAAGATCGCAACTACGCCCGCAATACCGATAAGGATAACGAATCGGTTGTAGATGAGCAGATGCTCAAGATCAATGAAGAAAATACAGATAAGAACGGATAAAACGATAGCGGAAATTACTGCGTAAACAGGGTTTTTCTCCCAGAAGAGAAAGACCGAAAGGATCCACAGCGCCGCATTGAGTATCTCAACCGCTATGTATCTCGGAGAGATAGGCTCCTTACACTTTCTGCACTTTCCGCCAAGCATAATGTAGGACAGAACGGGAATGTTGTCATACCACTTAAGCGTGTAGTCGCATTTTGTGCAATGAGATGCGGGCTTTGACATATTCATATTGTTCGGCAGGCGGTAGATAACCACGTTCAGAAAGCTACCGACACACAGACCGATAAGGCCTGCGAGAATATATACGCACATCAGAATAAACTGTTCGCTGGACATAGGCTACCTCCGATTACTTTTTGCCGCCGATCTCGGTGGTGGCAATCTTCTTGATAACCTCAAGGATCTTCTGAAGCTTGCTCTCACCCTGGGGCTCTGCCTTTGCCTCGCCCTCCTTCTTTGCCGCATCGGGCTTTTCAGCCTGAGGCTTTGCTACGTGGGCAATTGCGGGGAAGTTGTTGAAGCCGTTGTATGCGTCGGTGAAGAAACCGCCGTAAAGCTCAAGATTCTTCTTAACTACCTCGTTCTCCTCTGCGGTGAAGAGAGGAAGGAAACGAACGCCGTTTTCCTCTTCCTCAAGGTTAACGAGATCGTAGAGGAAGTTGTACTCCTCGGGCATATTAACGTAAACCGCCTCGGGATAGCCGATAGAGGAAAGTGCGGGGTTGGATGCAATAAACTCGAGAGTCCACTTCATAAACAGACGGAAGTTCTCGAACATATAGCCCTCACGGTTGGTGGGAGTGGGACGAAGCATAAACTTAGGAAGCTTACGTGCGGTCTTCTTCGCCTTGCGTGCAAGGAAGTCGCTCTCGCTCTCGTCACCGTTTTCAGCCTCAACCTCGGCGAGCTCACGCTCAAGCTCCTCGTCATCCTCGTCGTCCTCATCCTCGATCTTACGTCTGCCGGGGAACTCAAGCTCGTCATCATCCTCAGACTCGGGGGGAGCTTCCTCGATAACGGTGTTATCGTCGTCCTCCTCAAGAGCCATGTGCTTTGCCTTTGCCTTAGCCTTTGCGTTAAGGATAAGAAGCTCTGCAGGGCTGTGGTCGAAGATAAGGTCCTCGGGCATTACTCTGGTCTTGTAGAGTGTCTTGTAGCCGAAGGGGAGTGTATAGAAGCCAAAGGTTCTGCCTCTGACGATAAAGATAATTCTTGCATACTCCTCCTTGATGTCGAGGAGAATAAAGGATGCTCCCTTCAGCTTCTGGTTAAGAGCCATAGCCGAGTTGGATGCAGCCGATGCGGCGTAGGTGATAGCGCCGATTCCGATCTGATGATCTGCGCAGATCTTCTGCAGATTGAAAAGAATATCCTTTCTTACGGCAGAAATAGCATAAGTAGACATCTGCTTTGTCTGGTTTGCAAGAACACGGTTGAACTTAAGCTCGGAGCTGTTGCCGTAAATGTTGGACAGCGAAGCTGCGAGAGAGGAGTCAAGCGCCTTCTTGTTAATGGGGGGCAGATTTACCATATCGGTAAGAACTGCCGAGTCGGGCAGAACTACTGTAACCTGCTGCATATCAAGATTGGGATGATCCTCACGGAACTGTCCGAGAACCGCTCCAATCTTGTCGTAAAATTCAGGGGAGAAAGGCTTTGCCTTATAGCCGCTCATCAAGTAGTTGATAGAGGACTTGTCCGAGCCAGTCATCGAATAGAGTGAGATTATTTCTCTGTCGGTATCAATGCCGATAACCGACTGTATGTTACTTTTTTTCTTAGCCACTTTTTTCGTCCTTTCCGTTAGTTCCAAGAGGTGATTTTGCCGTTATTGTTTAACTTAATTGTTAAAACAAGCTCCAAATTGGAAGTATCAGTAAAATCATTTCCCTTGTAAATTTCATATTTCATTTCAGCTTCTGAGTATTTCACTGAATAATTATTATCAATTTCAATTATTACATAATTGCCGGTTTTATAGGTGTTATCCTGTTTTCCCAGCACGTGCTCACCAATATTATTCACCTCGACCATTTCGTTGAAGTCTTCATAGTCATCGACTCTGAGGGAATTTTGCAGACCCGAGGTTGACAAAAGCATAATCGTAAACGCCATCATAAGGAACATTACACCGATTGCAAGCTCCATTGCTGCGCCCTTGCGTGATTTTATTAATTTTTTCAAATTGTTCCCTCCTTTGTGTGTTTCAAATTAAGCCTTCCCTGTTGGGGAAGGGGGACCGCCCGAGGCGGTGGATGAGGTTCGTTCTATATTCTTTATTATATTAGAACAAACGCCATCAAAATTTGTTTTTATATCGTAATTTGTATACCGCAACACAGTATACCCCTGACTGCGAAGAAAACTATCTCTTTGCTTATCGTACAATTTGCTGTCGGGTTCATAATGCTGTGATCCGTCGAGCTCAATAATCAATCTTGCAGACGGTATGCAAAAATCCACGATGTAATTGTCAATTACTTTCTGACGATTTACAACAACATCAAGTTTCTTAAGAAAATCATACCAAAGATGCTTTTCTTCCTTGGTCATATTTTTGCGCAAGGATTGTGCGTATTCTTTTAGCTCCGGATTGTTGTTGAATGTGCTCATTATCTCACCTCATCCGTCGGCTACGCCGCCACCTTCCCCAACAGGGAAGGCTGAATCTATCTCACCGTGTAGGTGGTTTTTTCAATAAGGAAATCGTTTGTTCCGTCGTTTGTAGCGGTGATTGTGATGGAATTGTCACCAAAATCAACATCGAGAGTAACTTTTACTCGTCCATCGGTGATGGTATAGGTGTAAACGGAGGTACCCTCAGCAGGATCAGAGATAGAAAACGGAGGGGTATCACCATTCTTATATTCAAGATTTATACTTTTCGCAAAGCAATTCTCAAAAGTCGTCTTTTTAGTTTCGTTGTTATTGCCACTGGTATTCACCGCATATCTAAAGCATTCGATGGCGTTTTCGGCAATGTTGGTGGCTTCGATCATATCGATCGTTTCGCCGTGGGTTTTGCTGTCTACGGCAACAACGCCGATAGATACCGCTGTTACGATTACGATAATCGCAAGCGCCATGGCAAGCTCTACAATAGTAAAGCCTCGGCGGGAGCCTTTTTCATCAAGCCTTCCCCTTGAGGGGAAGGTGGCGGACGAAGTCCGACGAATGAGGTGTTTTTCATTAATAGTGTTTTCCACCTCATCAGTCACCTTTGGTGACAGCTTCCCCTCAAGGGGAAGCCTGAATATATCTTTAAAATTCATTTTCATATCAGTTACCTCATTCACCTGCGTAGGGGTTTACACAGAAGGTGTAGGTGTAATTCGTTTTATCAACAGAGTAGTTAATGGTGCAATAGTAAACTGCATCTAGATCTTGACGAACAGTATCAATCAATTCTCCATTTGCAAGATCAAGATTGGAATGATATGTTTCGTTGGTAATGGGGCTATAAAATGCAAAAGCAAATGTAATGGATTCTATATGTTCCAATTCCATGGTGACTTTACTATCTTCGCCATTATATGCAACAATAAATCCGTTATTAAACATTACAAATTTATCACCAAAGGAAAGTTTACTTACACTTTCAAGATAGGCATCTGTAAGTCCGGAATTACTCTCAACAAATCCCTCGATGATTGATTCGGCGGCGGTGACGTCCTGCATGGCTTCAAATCTTTCGTTGCTGATTCCCTGTGCGCCGTGCATCATTGAGCTGAATGATACGACCATCGTTGCCGCAATGACAAGGACTGCGAGAACTATAATAAGCTCGGCAAGGGTTGCGCCCTTTCTGCTATTATTCTTTTTGTTCATAGGCTGCCTCCTTTTTAAAAAATGGGATTTTTTAAGATCTTTTAGAGCTTTAAAATATTTTAATAAAAAATTTTCGCACATGTAAAATAAGGAAAAGGATTCGTAGGGGCGAGGGTTGCTCGTCCTTTTTTTAATCATTCTCTTTGTTTTACATTTGCGTTTTTTGTCGGTTTTGGGCGGCTTTTCTACCAAAAATGTAAATTAATGTGTGCATTATCACACAAAAGGCCCGATTGATGCCTGATTTTTCGGAAAACGGGCAGCATCATTTTCGGGTCAATAATTGGCAAACAGCACAGCATTCCGTCGTCAGAATGCTGTGCTGTCAAAAACCTTTCCGAGTGGTTTTTAGAGTATGTTAGATATTAGTTGCTTGCAGCGGGATTAAGAACTGTGTAATTCTCAGGAGTAGTAGGCTGAGTGGTGGGCTGGTCTTCATCAATATCAACGATATTATTACCAGTTACAGTGTAGTAGTGACCATCAACAACAATGAAACCATTAAGGCCGGTACCAAGTGTAGAAGGATCTGCATCAATCATAAGTTCGGTGAGAATGTTTCTAGCTTCCTGGTCACGAGAGGACTCGTTAGCCTGTTCGATAATGGAACCAAAGGTAGGAATAAGAACTGCGGAAAGAATTGCAATAACTGCGATAACGATTACGAGCTCAACGATAGTAAAGCCCTTCTTGTTGTTTCTCTTCATTGTGAAATTCTCCTAAAATTTGTTTTTTGTTTTTATTTTTGACACAGGCTCAAAATTATGTAGGCGACAGTGCATCCACTCGGAAGGTGCGCCGTCGTCGTTCTGTTTTGATTCCTGCAGTATCAAAATCTGCGCTAGCAATATGCACTTTTTCAGTGCTTACTGCCCTTTTAGTATACAGTTTTTCGCCGTTTTTGTCAATATATATTAAATATTTTATTTCTTAAAAAATATTAACTCGATTTTAATTAACAGGACTGTTAATTAAAAATGGAGTAAGAGTAAGGCTCCCTTGTGTAAAGGGAGCTCCCGCATAGCGGGTGAGGGATTGTCAATCCTCCTTGTTTAAATTAATTCTTGATTTTGTTATCTTGTCAATATAACAACAAACACCGTCAAAATTTTTATTCAATTCATAATTCAATATTCTAATCACTTCAATACCAAACTTCTCAAGATATTCAGTTCTTTCAGCGTCGTACTGCTTTCCTTCCGGTGTATAATGCTCCGATCCGTCAAGCTCTATAACCAGCTTTGCCTCTGAAGAATAAAAATCAGCAATGTATCTTCCAAGAACCTTTTGCCGTGAAAAGCGAATTGGATATGAACGCAGAAAATCATACCAAAGGTGCTTTTCTTCTTTGGTCATGTTTTTTCTCAATTCTTTTGCAAAAGGAACCAAATTCTTATTGTGTTTTCTTTCCATACAATCCACCTTTCGATTCGCTGCTTAACACAAGGGAGCCAACAATCCCTCAGTCGCCTTTGGCGCCAGCTCCCTTTACACAAGGGAGCCTAGAAGCCGCTGATCGGCAGATCCTCGTTATCCTCGCCTTTGGTGATTTTACGAATCTCGACGTAGTAGGACATATTCTCGTTTACGGTGACGAGGGCTCGGTCGCCAACACGCTTGCCCATAAGGGCGCTACCCAGGGGGGATTCCTTGCTGATGAAGCCCTTCAGGGCGTTCTGACGAAGGGTGGTGACTATCTGTATCTCCTTCTCTGTCTTCATACGCTCGTTATAGATCAGTACACGGTCAAAGAGGGCTACCGCATCGGGTGAGTCCTTGATGTCGATAACCTTGGCTGTGCGGATCATTGCCTCAAGGTAACGGATGCGGCTCTCGTTTTTGCGCTTTAAGTACTTCGCCTCCTTGTATTCGGCATTTTCCGACAGGTCGCCAAGCTCTCTGGTGCGCTTCAGCTCAGCGCCAAGCTCGGGCGCTAAGATGACCTTGCGATAGCGGATCTCCTCCTCCATCTTTTTTATATCTACTTCTGTAAGCTCATCGTACATAGTTTTACCTCGGTGTGAAATAAAAATCGTAGGGGCGACCATTGGTCGTCCGTATTCAAAAGGGCTGTCAAGGTGACAGCCCTTTGCTTATATATATTATATAAGGAAGTTTTTTGTCGAATTAGCCATTTACAATAGCAAGAGTATCTCTTGCGATAACAAGCTCCTCGTTGGTGGGAATTACAAATACCTTGATGGGAGAGTCGGGAGTAGAGATCTCTACCTCTTCGCCACGGATCTTGTTCTTCTCTGCGTCGATCTTAACGCCGAGGAATGCAAGCTTCTCACCGAGCTTTGCTCTGTAATGGCCTGCGTTCTCACCGATACCGCCGGTGAATACGATCGCATCAGCGCCGCCCATTGCTACTATGTAGGAGCCAACGTTCTTTGCGATCTGGTGAGAGTACATA
The DNA here is from genome assembly GCA_045536065.1 of Eubacteriales bacterium. Taxonomy (GTDB): domain Bacteria; phylum Bacillota; class Clostridia; order Oscillospirales; family CAG-272; genus UBA1740. The sequence goes on from JAZSMV010000008.1 coordinate 55,760, forward strand.
TCCTCACAGAGAATCGCCCTCTTGTCGCCTGCCTCTGCAAGATGACCGATCTCCTGGTTATCAGAGGTCTTGCCGGAGATACCAAGCATACCGGACTTCTTGTTCATCATCTTATCAATATCGTCTGCGGTGGTAAGCTCGCCCTTACGCATAAGGTAAGGAATGATAGCGGGGTCGATGTTACCCGAACGGGTACCCATCATAATACCCTCAAGAGGAGTTACACCCATAGAGGTATCGAAGCACTTGCCGCCCTTAACCGCTGCGAAGGATGCGCCGTTACCAAGGTGACAGGTAACTACGTTGCACTGATCAGCGGGCTTGCCGAGCATAGCGATCGCTCTCTCGCTTACGTAACGGTGAGACGTACCGTGGAAGCCGTAACGACGGATCTTATACTTCTCATAGTACTCATAGGGGAGTGCGTACATATAAGACGCCTCGGGCATGGTCTGGTGGAAGGATGTATCGAATACTGCAACCTGGGGAACGCCCATAAGCTTCTCGCAAACAACGATACCGTTAAGGTTTGCGGGATTGTGGAGAGGCGCAAGGTCAGCGCACTCTGCGATGATCTCCTTAACCTCGTCGGTTACAAGAACGGAAGAAGCAAACTTCTCGCCGCCGTGAACAACTCTGTGACCTACTGCGCCGATCTCGGAAACCGACTTGATAACGCCCATATTCTCGTCAACAAGGGTGTTGAGAACAAGTCCCAGTGCCTCTGCGTGAGTAGGCATTGCGATAGCTGCCTTATAATCCTCTCTGCCGGGAACCTTGAACTTGAAGCCGGACTTACCGCCGATCTCCTCACAGATACCCTTTGCAATTACCTGCTCGTTGTCCATATCAATAAGCTGGAACTTGAGCGAGGAAGAGCCTGCATTGATAACTAAAACCTTCATTGTGATTTTCCTCCGAATATATTAATTATTTATTAAAAACGAAAATAAAGTAGTAGATGAGCGAGATTGCTATACCGAGAGCCGATCCGCACACTACCTGCCAGGGTGTGTGACCAACAAGCACCTTGAGCTTGTCCGTCTTGATCTCCTCGTCGTGCTCGGAGAGGTAGTCGTTAAGCACCTCTGCCATTTTAATAATAGATACCGCCTGCTTGCCTGTTTCACGTCTTACACCAAGAGCATCGTGCATTACAACAATGGCAAAAATGGTCGCTATGCCAAACTGGGCACTGTCAAAGCCTGCCATAAGTCCGCTCATAACCGCAAGCGAGGTTACGGTAGCCGAGTGACCGCTGGGCATTCCGCCATCTCCGACAAGTCGGTCAAGCGAAAGCTTTTTGTTCATTATCGCATTGATTATAGTCTTAAGTATCTGGGCGATTATCCAGGATATTGCGGGAATAAAGAGAACGGGGTTTGTTATTATTTGCAAGAATACATTCATATTGTTAAACTCCCTCTTTTTTGTCATACATAATTATTTTAACACTTTTTAAAATGTTTTTCAATAGGTTTTTATGTTTTTATTAAAATATGACATAAGTAAACAAAATACTAGGAAAAGGGTGGAATTTCACTCCGTCAAAAAACAAAAAACAGACCACGAGGGTCTACAAAAACAGATTTTGAATGGAGCGGTATTACGCTTTGTTTTTCAATTTAGTTAATTGGTTAACATATTCGGATTACGGGGTGAGCAGATAAAAACAGTTGATAACTGTTTTTATCGTAGCGAAAGCGCAGAAACAAGGAGTAGATCAAATGAGGCTTGCCTCATGTAGATATACGACTATGTTTCAAGAGGAAGAAGCCGCAGAACCCATAGGGTTCTTGGTGGGTGGACGCCCCTTCCGTCCAAAACAAAAAGCAGACCACAAGGGTCTGCTTTTTGTTTTGGAGCGGATTACGGGGCTCGAACCCGCCACCTCCACCTTGGCAAGGTGGCGCTCTACCAAATGAGCTAAATCCGCAGGTATAAATTAAAATGGCGACTCGGATGGGGCTCGAACCCACGACCTCTAGCGTGACAGGCTAGCGCTCTAACCAACTGAGCTACCAAGCCGAGTAGTTTGAGGCTCGGAGTCTTGCGACTCCAAGCCTTGGTGGAAAGTACAGGGCTCGAACCTGTGACCCTCTGCTTGTAAGGCAGATGCTCTCCCAACTGAGCTAACCTTCCGTCAAATGCTA
>JAZSMV010000071.1:0-2730 GCA_045536065.1 Eubacteriales bacterium
CGCCGTAGTAGTTGAAGAGCTTGTAGTTAGTACCAATCTTCGCGTTAACCTTGTCCATATACTCCTCAACGATTGCAGGAAGTGCATCGTAGTAGGGGTTGCAAGCCTCTCTGTGCTGGAAGAAGATGTCGCCGTTCTCTGCAGAGCCACGAAGTGCGGGATTCTCGGGGTTGAGAGATCTGTCACGGAATGCCTTAAGAGCATCCATGTCAACCATCTCCTTGAGATCCTCATAATCCCAAGCAGCAACCTTCTGAATCTCGTGAGAGGTACGGAAGCCATCGAAGAAGTTAAGGAAAGGAACTCTGCCCTTGATGGTAGCAAGGTGAGCTACTGCGCCAAGGTCCATGATCTCCTGAGCGTTGGTCTCAGCCATCATTGCGAAACCGGTCTGACGGCAAGCATATACGTCGGAGTGATCGCCGAAGATGTTAAGAGCGTGAGAAGCTACACATCTTGCAGAAACGTGAATTACGCAAGGAAGAAGCTCGCCCGCAATCTTATACATGTTGGGGATCATAAGGAGAAGACCCTGAGATGCGGTGTAAGTGGTGGTGAGGGCACCTGCTGCAAGAGAGCCGTGAACTGCGCCTGCTGCGCCTGCCTCGGACTGCATCTCAACAACTTTTACGTTCTGGCCGAGAATGTTCTTAGCGGGCTCGCCAAAGATGTTCTTATCGGACGCAGACCAGGTGTCGGTTACTTCCGCCATGGGGCTGGAAGGGGTGATAGGATAGATGGCAGCAACTTCGGTGAACGCATAGGATACGTGAGCCGCAGATGTGTTACCATCCATAGAAATTTTTCTTCTTTCTATCATTGGTTTATCCTCCATATAAAAATTTTATTTACATCTTATTATAAATAATTATAAGTGAGTAAGCCCGATTTGCTTTTCACGGGCTCCCTCAAATTAACATTATAGCACAAAAATTTCAAATTGTAAAGAGTTTGCTATAATATTAACAGAATTTTTGCGATTTATTTTACTTTCTTTTCTGCCTTGCGAATAAGGGGAATAACAGCAAGTGCAAGGAGAGCGATGATAGCGCCTGCAAGGAATATCTCGGGAGCGGGAACGTATTCGGTGGTAGCTGCATTAACACCGGGATCAACGCCTACGTCCTCAAGAGTAATACCCTGCGCAATATTGATAGCCTTACCGATCTCGGGACCAACGATCATAGGAACAAGAACGCTTGCAAACATTCTGATACCCTGCATCTTACCAGTTGCTCCCTCGGGAGTGTGGTCACGGAGGATAGAGCCGTTAAGAGCAGAGCTGAAGATGTTACCGCAGATCATAATGAAGCCGCCGATGCCGAAGAAGATCATCATAGCTACCTTGTTATCGGGATTGCTTGCTTCAAGGATGGTAGGAGCAAGGTACATAACGAACAGACCCACAGCAAGAATGCCGGATGCAAGATAAAGCAGCTTGCTCTTGGAAACCTTGTCGGAGACCTTACCGAGATAAAGATTAACGCCTGCACCTGCAAGAATTGCTATTGCAAAAACAAGGCTGTACTGGAAGCTATCAAAGTGGAGATAGTGCTCCATAAAGATAATGAGATAAGACATAAAGGTCTGGATCGCAACGCCGAATACAAGAACGGACAGAAGGGTTGCGTAGAAGGGGAGGTGCTTCTTAACCACCGAGGGCTTGAAGCCGTAGATAATATCGCCGAAGTTACCCGACTTCTGAATATCGGGAGAATCCTTATAAATGAAGATGCCCACAATACCGCAGATGGAGATCACCAAACCGAGTGCAATGAATACGGTCTGGTAACCGAAGGAGCCTGTGAGAATACCGAAGCCGCCTGCAACGATAAGAAGTGCGATGAGAGGAAGGATAGAGAGTATAGTCTCAACGGTTCCTCTGTAGGAGGGCTTGGTATTGTCGGTTACCCAAGCATTAAAGGCAGCGTCATTGGCGGTAGATCCGAACAGGGTCATTACGCAGTCAACAACCACTACGAGCACAAGGGCAAACTTCATAGCCTCCTCCTCGGGCATGCCGAAGAGGGCTGCAATATTATCAGTGGAAAGGCAACCGAAGATAGCAACGGTAACACCCCAGATAATGTAACCAATAGAAACAAAGCTTCTTCTGTTACCAATCTTATCCGACAGAGTACCTGCGATAAGAGTAACAAGTGTGGCAACAATACCACTGACCTGAACCATCAGTGTTATTGTGCTGATGTCGGGAGCAACAGCGTCGTAAACGAAGCTGGGGAAGAACATATTCTCAACCGACCAGGCGATCTGACCTATTGTTCCGAAAAGAAGAAGCAGAAACCAATTTTTTCTAGAAAACTTTTCCATAAAAACGAACTTCCTTTTCATATTTTTTAAACATTTATAATTATAGCAAATAAATTTCCCTATGTCAACCGCATTTGCAAAGCCTTTTCTGATTATTTGCAAAAATTTTTAAGGTAAATTTTAAGGATACACATCGAAGTGCAAAAATATTTTAAATTTTTATTAAATTTTTCGTTATTTTTTTACAATATTCTTGACAATCAAGGAAGTATATGTTAAAATATATTAAAAGCAAAAATTTTAAATAAAAGTAAGGAGATACCGGCATGCCTGAAATCAAGTATGAAGTTGTGGATAAGATTGGTATCGTAAGCGAAGGCAACAACGGTTGGAATAAGGAGCTTAACCTTATCAGCTGGAACGAAAGAGAGCCTGTTTACGACATTCGTACCTGGTCCC
>JAZSMV010000078.1:0-19144 GCA_045536065.1 Eubacteriales bacterium
TAGTAGCGAAGCGGCCTGAGAGTGTTAGAAAACAACACAGTGCGTTGTTTTCCCTCGAAGGTGCCCGAGCCGCAGCGAGAAACTACGCCTTCGGTCGCAAACAACGCTTTTATCTCAAATTTATCTATTTACCCAATTTCCCAAATTGGGCTCCGTAGGGGCGAGCATTGCTCGTCCGCTGACATAAAATATTCAATATGAACCAAACAGGGGGCGGTTTTTGCCGCCCCTTAATAATTTTACTATTCAATTGTGAGGACATTGACAATGGACAAAAATATGAAAATTGAATTAAAGCCGCAGTTTGATTTTGAATCGGAATGTGAAAAGGTAGAGCTTGAAATAATCAATCCTTCCGATGAAATAGATGCACGGCTTGAAGAAATCGAAGACCAGATTTTTGACTTGGATGTTTCAATTGATAAGCTGACAAGTCATGCGGATAAACTTGACTACATAGTGTCGGCTGTTAGTGGTATAATCGCAGGGATTATAGATATTTTCTTTGTTGGAGAATTTGATTTACAAGAAGGACGTGATTGGTCAAGTGAAAAAATCAACAACTTTGTAATAAGCGTTGCACAAAAGCAAGGATATAAAGGCAATGATTTGCAGGGATCAATTCGTTATCTTGAGAAGTTTGGTGCACCTAGCGATAGTGTGTATAATGAATTTGGTGGTGGTTTGCAACACCATCTGCGAGATTTTGCTCACCACGCATCTATGGTTGGTTTATCATTTTCTATGCTTACTCAATTTAGTAAAAAAGCATATGGCACGAATGCGGCGGGAAAATTTATTGTTGTTAATGTTGATAAAACTACTTTTATTGGCGATTCCATTCCGACGAAAATTACTTTTGGATTGATTTATTGGATTTTGCATATGGCAAGTGATATGGCAGGTTCCAGCGGTGCGCCTGGTGCAGGCACCGGAGTTCCTGGTCCTATTTTATCCATAGTAAAACTGTTATCTTCGACACCAATTTTTAATAATGAAGAACAGATAAATAATCTTAGTCTTAAGGTTTCAAAGTTGTTTAATGGAACCCAACTGGCCGAAAGAGATGCTAACGGAAAAATCCTTAAAAAAGATGGTAAGCCGTTGATATATAAAATGGATTTGCGGGGAGAACTAGGCGTAATGCATCAAATTGGCAAACAATCATTACCAGTAATTACAAACGAAGCCCTTGTTAGAGGATTTTATTTTATCAATCGTTTTATTGAAGAAATTAAGGATAAGAAAAATATTGAAGATGTTGATTGGGATAAAACAATCCCCTTCAACAACCGCACAATAGAGCGCATGATGACTATTGCAACAGGAACGTTTTGCGCAGTTGATTCGCTTGATGCAGCAGTTAGGGGTGTAATCAGCGGAGCACAGGCAGGTGCTGGATTTTGGGCGGCATTTGGTCGCCAACTTGTACTTCGCCTGAATTTTGTTGGCATTGGCAGATTCACAATTGCTCTTGGAAACGAAGCCTTTATGGGCTTGAGAAAGGGCAAACAAATGAGAGAACGTATGCTTCTTAAAGCCGAAACTCTTTATTTGCACGAGGCAAAGCTATACTACGGAGATAAATTGATGTGGTCGGCTGCCAAGGATGCAGAGCAATCGGTTGAAAGCTTGCTTGAGGCAATGGAACGTGTTTCTGTTCAAGTTAAAGAGGACTGGAAAATGGCTCAAAACAGCCTGCACGAGATTGAGGAAGTAGACGTTTCTGCGATTGAACGCAACAACAATGGCTTGATTGCCGAGCTGTTGGAAATTTTATAATGGGGGATTACATAATGAGTGAAAAGATCATAACCGACATTTCGGAAATTGAAAAAATAGAAATCAGCGAGAAAGATTTGCCTGACGTGATCTCCGAGCAATTTGCGGCGATTATTGAGATAGATAAACGGATTAAGGAGGCGGAAATCAGCTGCAACGTGGCGAAAGAAGCGGCAGATAAAATGACTGCCGCCAAAATGATAAACAAAAAAGAAGCCATTAACACCACACAGGATGCGGTGCGTTCTCTTGCTGAAGCACAAGCGACATTATCCAATGCCCAGAAAATGCTGTTTGAAAATCAGCAAAAAATGGCAGACGGAATGCGTTATCTTCTTGTGCTTGGTGCTTCTAATATTGCAATGAACCGTGTTGTAATATCAGAGCTTGAATCCAAACTGAAGCAGGCAAGCAGGGAACAACTGTCAGCAAAGGCACGTGAGGAGCTGGTGGGGGTTATCAAGCTTCTACGTGAGCAGGAAAGTGTTTTTTCAAAGCAGGAAAGGATGTCAGAGCAGATCAAGGCGCAGGGGCAGGAAATAAAAGAGATTCATACCGTTGACGCTCTGCAGAACGAAACCGATAAGATACATGACACTCTGATTGCCGAAAATGCTTCGAAAAACGAGGATCAAGACGAGCAGATCAAGGCGGGAGTAAATAAAGATATAGAGCAGGATGATAAAATTAAGCGACAGGAAGGTGTTGATAAGCAGCACGATGAACAGTTGAAAAAAATAAAAAGGATTGCGCAGAGCGGACTTTGTATCGCAATTTGCGCTTTAATTATAGCAATAATCGGCTTGTTTTTATGATTTTTTAGTTAAAATTTGATCATCCCAAAATTTTTTTAAAATTTCTGTAACCTTTTCGTATTTTTCTTGTCTTATAGGGTGAAGCGGAGAGAAAACGACGCTTCTTCTTAGCAAAACGAAGCAAAATCTGACAGCAAATGAGGTGATGCTATGGATGACGGCAAAATAATAGAGCTCTATTTTGCCCGTGATGAGCGTGCGATAGAAGAAACAAGGCTAAGCTACGGACGTTTGCTTATGTCTGTGGCTATGAGCATTCTTCATAACGCCATCGATTCCGAGGAGTGCGAGAGCGAAACTTATTTTAGGACCTGGCAGGCCATACCGCCCACTCGGCCTACATATTTTTCCGCATTCCTGACGAAGATCACCCGTAATCTTGCCATAAACCGTTTGCATCAGAACCAAGGCCGTGCTCCCCTCGGTCCCGAGCTTATCTTTGAGGAGATTGCCGAGGCGATTCCCGACACGCAGGGCGATATTACCGAGGATATAGAGCTGAGAGATGCTCTCAATGATTTTCTCGAGGCGCTTGACAAAACCAAGCGGCAGATCTTCGTCCGCAGGTATTTCTATATGCGTGAGGTAAAGCAGATCGCAAAGGAAATGGGCATCAGTGCGGGCAGTGTAAAAATAAATCTGTGGAGAGTAAGGCAGGAGCTTCGTCTGCATCTTGAACAGAGAGGTATCGTGATATGAACAAGAAAGAACGATTAATGCTCGCCATAGGCGAGATAGACGAAAAATACGTAAAGGAGTCGGAAGGAAAAATGAAAAGATCACCAATAATTAAAATTGCAGTAAGTCTTGCGTTAGTAATTGCTCTGGGGCTCTATCTATTTATCCCCTTTGCGCCCGTGACAAGCGACCTTACAGCCTACGAGGGCTCATCCTACTTCCCGCTTATCGAGGGAATCGAGGATTACAGGCTCTCCTTTATGCAGCCGAAGTATAAGAACAACTTCCAGGCTTTCGGTGGCTTTATCGGAGATCTGTTCAAATTAAAGGGCGGTGCTACGGGCGGCGATATGAATAACGGCGATATGGCACCCGGCGGCGCTATGAATGAGGCGACGGGCAACGGATCATACGTTGAGAACACCGACAATCAGGTTGCGGGAGTGATCGAAAGCGACCTTATGAAGATGACCGACAGGTACATCTTCCGTCTTGGCTTCCGCTCCGACGTGGATTACCGCACAGGCATTCTTCGTGTATATTCAATAGAAAAGGAAGATTCTCGCCTTGTAGCAGAGTACGAGATCCCGAAATTCGAGAACGAGTACTTTAAGGATTACGATGACGGCGAGATGTTCCTCTCCTCTGACGGAAACACGGTTACAATCATCAAGAACTACACCGACGAGACGACCAATCTCGGTAAGGTTGGCATCATCTCTCTTGACGTTTCAGATGTAAACAGCATTACTCTGAAGGGCAGAGTATCCATCGACGGCTCTATCAATACCAGCCGTATGGTAGACGGTAGACTTCTGCTTGTCAGCGAGTTTGTCTTTAACAGATCAAAGGTGGATTATAACGATCCCACCACCTTCGTTCCCACCATTGATTCGGGCAACGGAGAGAAGCCTATTGAATTTGAGGACATCATTTATCCCGAGGAAATTACCACCACACGTTACAGCGTTGTAGCCCTCCTTGATGCCGAAAATCTTGAGCTTATTGGCGCAAATGCCCTACTTAACTTTACAAATGAGGTATATATTTCGGAAAATAACGTTTATATTACCCGTGAGTACAACTCGAATAATGAGGAGGGGGGCAGAGTAAACTCGGCAAATTTGACCGACGTTGCAGTGCTTAACTACTCGGGAGAGAGTCTTGAAAAGCGTGGTGTTATCACCGTTCGTGGCTGGGTCGAGGATCAGTACAGCTTTGACGAAAAGGACGGTTATCTCCGTGTGGTAACCTCAACTCTTGAAAACTCCTACGTTCCTTACGATCAGGAGGGAATGCTCTCTGAGTGGGTTACCCGTGAGAACGTCAGCCTCTATATCTATGATCTTACCGATAACAGCCTTGCATACTCCCTTGAAGACTTTGCTATCGAGGGCGAGGAGGCGACGGCTGTAAGATTTGACGGCGATATGGTCTACGTCTGCACTGCAGTTGTGGTGACCTTTACCGACCCTGTATACTTCATCGACCTTTCTGATTACGAGAATATTGATAGCGCTGACACAGGCATTATCGAGGGCTACTCCGATCACCTTATCAATCTTGGCGAGGGCTTCCTTCTCGGCATTGGCCGTGAGAACTGGAGCTACTCCAAGGTGGAGATCTACGAGCAGCAGGGCGACAAGGTGGTAAGCGTTGACCTGCTGAAATTCGAGGGCGAATACTCCACCGACTACAAGTCCTATCTTGTAAACCGTGAGGAGAACATCTTCGGATTTAGTAGCTATTATTTCTACGAGATAGAGGATTATCCCGGCGAAAATAAATATTATAAAGATTGCTACGTTCTGACGCAGTTCAACGGCTACGAGCTTTCCTATACCGTAATTGATATTGACGGCATAAGCCAGGGACCCGACACCGTAAGAGCCGCATACGTTGACGGCTATCTCTACATCACCACACCCCTCGGCTTTAAGGTTGAGAGGATCAAATAAGATTTCGCAGAGCAAAGCGAAGCCGCCCGAATTTTCGGGCGGCTTTTTTCCTGTTCCCCTTCCGCAAGAGAGAAAAATGTGTTATAATGAAATAAATTTCACTTTTCTCACAAAAAATGCAACGTTTTGATGAAACTTGGTGTCTTATAGTGTGAAAGCCGGCTGAAAAGCGAATTTTAGTTATCAACGAGGTGCGCCTATGGATGACAACAGAATAATCGAGCTATATTTCGCACGTGACGAGCGTGCGATAGAAGAAACAAAGCTGAAATACAGCAGGCTTCTTCTGTCCATAGCGGGAGGAATCCTTGGTGATCTTACTGCCGCCGAGGAGTGCGAGAACGATACCTATCTTCGTACTTGGGACAGTATTCCGCCTGCACGCCCTACCTATTTTGCCGCCTACATAGGACGCATCACCCGCAATCTCGCTCTTAACCGTATAAGGTATATGAAGAGGCATAATCCGCCCGAAATGATACTGATTATGGATGAGCTTTGCGAGATTATTGGCGAGGGAGAGGATCTTGACGAAAGGATCGACCTTGGCGATGCGTTAAGCGGCTTTCTTGCCGACCTTGAGCCCACAAGGCGAAGGATCTTTATTCAGCGATATTTCTATATGATGTCGGCAAGGGAGATTGCGGCAGAGCAGGGATTGAGGACAGGAACGGTCAGATCTATTCTGTCACGCACAAGAAATTTGCTTCGTGAATACCTTTGTGAGAGAGGAATTGTGATATGAGAGAAAAAAACATACTGTTCGCTATAAGCGATATTGACGAAAAATACATCGAGGATGCAAGACCGAGGGGAAGAAGGCGTAGAGCCATAGTAAGATACCTGACCGTTGCCGCCAGCCTTGCGATAGTTATAGGTCTGTCGGTGGGTATGCTTGCCGTCTTTGGCGGCACTCCCGGGGGATCCTATGATGACGGTCCTTCCGGTATTCAGGGCGATCATGCAGGCTCGGACGAGGGGGACTCCGGCGGTGGAGAGCCGAGCGGACCTAACGGACCGACGGGAGAGATCCCGGGTGATCGCTATTCTGAGTACTACGCAGGCCAAAATTACTCAAGGCTTATGGCTATCTTAGGATCATTTGACAGAGATGGCGACGGCTATTACCTGCAGGAAGACGTAGAGAGCGGAGACTTCGGCACTGATATATGGCCTGAGGGTGGCAGTGCATCGGGCAACGGCAGCTTCATCGGCATTACCGAAAATCAGGTCGAAGGCGTAGAGGAGCCTGATATATTCAAGATGACAGATAAGTACATCTTCCGCATCGGAGCAGCAAAGGATGGCGGCGAGGCGCTTCGCATTTACACCCTTGACGGTGATGCTTCGACACAGGTGAGCGAGTATCTTATCCCTCATTTTAAGGGCGGTAAATACTCTGTCGGTGCAGATATGTTTTTATCAGACGACGGAAGTACTGTAACCCTGATCAAGACGTATTACGTGGAGGATGAGGGCTACACCTATAAAACTACTCTGATGCTTATTGACGTGTCCGACGTCAGTTCTCCAAGCCTTGTGAAGCATATTACCGTTAACGGCATATGCGATTTCGCACGAAGCACCGAAGGCAAAATATTGCTCGGCACTACCTTCCTGTCGGTTTTGCACGGCTACGATTGGTCAAACTCCGAGGAATATCTTCCATATTGGGAGTGCGAGGGCGAGAGGGTCTACTCCGATCCCGATGATATAATCTGCCCCGACGAGATATATCAGAGGGAATATTCCTCCTTCTATATTCTCGATGAGGAGCTTAACGTTCTGTCTGACAAGACGCTGTTCGGTTACAGCGGCAGCTCGTACGTGTCTGAAAGCAAGATAGTGACCTATGTTGGCTACGGAATGGAAAATTTCCGTCTTGGCGACGAGACCGAGATCAAGACCGATTTTGCGGTTTTAGATTACTCCTCGGGCAGCCTCAAGGTAGAGAGTATGCTTACCGCTGAAGGATGGGTCGGTGACCGATTCTTTATTGATGAGAGCGACGGATACTTAAGGGTTGTCACCAACGATTATTACTACCACGGTTTTTCGGTAAGTGCAAGGAACACTTCTCTCTATGTTTTCAAGCTCGATGACTGCTCTCTTAGGGCAAAAATCGAGGACTTCGCTCCCGAGGGCGAGGCAGCTATGTCGGTGAGATTTGAGGGCGACAATCTTTACGTTTGCACTGCGCTTATTCGCTTTAACTATTTCTCCGACCCTGTGTATTTCTTCGATCTTTCGGATTACGATAATATAACCCAGGTAAATACAGGCGTTATCGAGGGCTTCTCCTCGGCGCTGATAACCTATAACGACGGCTATCTTATCGGTATCGGCTCGCTTGACACAGAAACAAACAAGGTTTCGGTTTATAAGCGAGAGGGAGAGGGAGTAGTAACGGTGGCAGAGTATTTCTTCCGTGGCGTACATTCCACCGATCGCAAGGCGTTCATCATCGATAAGGAGCGTGGGATCTTCGGCTTTGCAAGCGGGGCGTACTATGAAAATAACAATCTGATTATCGGCTCTTATCATCTACTAAAGCTGGACGGTGACAGCCTGACCGAGATTTATACAGTAGAAGAGCTTAACCACAACGTGAGCAGCTTGCGCTCTGTTTACTACGACGGATATCTCTATATCACGAAGAATATGGATATTTTAGTAGAGCGTGTGGAGTGATTTTGATAAGAAAAAGGACGAGAAATTCTCGTCCTTTTTTACTTATTTGAATTCTGCATTCTGCATTCTGCATTCTGCATTCTTTATTCCAAACTTACTTGATCTCCTTGATCTTCATAATATCATAAGGTGTGGTCTGGTATACGAAGTAGTTGAGCCAGTTGGTAAAGAGCAGAGTTGCGTGGCCACGCCAGGTGCTGACAGGGGTCTTGGTGTCGTCGTCGCCGGGGAAGTAGTTCTCGGGCATCTTGGGATTAAGACCTGCCGCCTTGTCACGGGTATACTCTTTATTAAGAGTATCTGCGTCATACTCGGAGTGACCGGTAATAAACACCTGTCTGCCTCTCTTGGTCTTTACCGCATATACGCCCGCCTTATCGGACGATGCAAGGATCTTCAGACCCTTTACTGCCTCAATATCCTCACGTCTTACGGTGGTATATCTGGAGTGGGGAACGAAGAACATATCGTCAAAGCCACGGAAGAGAATAGACTTCTTATGGTCTACGTGGTGGGGATAAACGCCCGACAGCTTCTCCTCCATCATATATTTTTTGATGCCGAAGTGGTAGTAAAGACCTGCCTGAGCGCCCCAGCAGATGTGGAGGGTAGAGTGAACGTGGGACTTGGACCATTCCATGATCTCACACAGCTCACCCCAATAGTCAACCTCCTCAAACTCCATCTTCTCCACAGGCGCACCTGTGATGATCATTCCGTCGTAGAAGTTGTCCTTCACGTCGTCAAAATCACGGTAGAATGCCAGCAGATGCTCCTCGGAAATATTCTTCGCCTGATGGGTCTTTGTACGAATAAGCTCGATCTCAACCTGAAGGGGAGTATTGCCGAGAAGGCGGGATAGTTGGGTCTCAGTGTCAACTTTAGTTGGCATTAAGTTCAAAATCAGTATTTTTAAGGGTCGGATGTCCTGCTTGATCGCCCTCTTTTCTGTCATTACGAAAATGTTCTCATTCTCAAGAGTTTTGACTGCAGGAAGCTCGTTTGGTATTTTAATAGGCACGTAAAGTTACCTCTTTCATTCTGATTAGTCGATAGATGCAAGTGCTGCCGCAAGATCCTCGATAAGATCGTCGGCGCTTTCAATTCCGCAGGAATAACGGATAAGGTCGGGGGATACACCGGCCGCACGAAGCTCGTCGTCGTTCATCTGACGGTGGGTTGCGCTTGCAGGGTGCAGACAGCAGGTGCGTGCGTCGGCAACGTGGGTTTCAATAGCACCGAGGGTCATATTCTTCATAAACTTCTCGGCTGCGGCACGGCCGCCCTTAACACCGGAGCTTACAACTCCGCAGGAGCCACCCGGCAGATACTTCTTTGCCAGCTCGTGGAACTCGTCGCCCTCAAGGTCGGGGTACTTGACCCAGGTAACGTTGGGATGGCTCTGTAAGAACTTCGCCACCTTAAGCGCATTCTCGCAATGGCGCTGCATACGCACGTGCAGGCTCTCAAGACCGAGGCCGAGAAGGAATGCAGACTGGGGTGACTGGGTGCAGCCGAAGTCACGCATAAGCTGAGCTGTTGCCTTGGTGATAAATGCTCCCTCAAGTCCGAACTTGTCAACGTAGGTCACTCCGTGATAGCTGTCGTCGGGGGTGCAGAGGCCGGGGAACTTGCCGGATGATCTCCAGTCGAACTTACCCGAGTCAACGATACATCCGCCAACCGCAGAGCCGTGGCCGTCCATATACTTTGTGGTGGAATGGGTTACAATATCTGCGCCCCACTCAAAGGGACGGCAGTTGATAGGTGTTGCAAAGGTGTTGTCGATAATGAGCGGAACGCCGTGACGGTGAGCAACTCTGGCATAAAGCTCAATATCAAGCACGCAGAGGGCAGGGTTAGCGATAGTCTCGCCGAACACAGCCTTGGTGTTGGGGCGCATAGCCGCCTCGAGCTCCTCCTCGGTGCAGTTAGGAGCCACGAAGGTAAAGTCAATTCCCATACGCTTCATAGTAACTGCAAAGAGATTGTAGCTTCCGCCGTAGATGGCAGAGGAGGAAACCACGTGATCGCCCTGGGATGCGATGTTGAATACCGCAAAGAAGTTTGCCGCCTGACCCGAGGAGGTCAGCATAGCGGCGGATCCGCCCTCAAGAGCGCAGATACGTGCGGCAACGGTGTCGCAGGTGGGGTTCTGCAGACGGGAGTAGAAGTAGCCCGACGCCTCAAGGTCAAAGAGCTTACCCATATCCTCGCTGGTGGCATATTTAAACGTGGTGCTCTGCACGATGGGAATCTGACGGGGTTCACCGCTACCGGGATTATATCCACCCTGCACGCACTTGGTTTCGATTCTTAAATTCTTCTTGCTCATAATATTTACCTCACTCGGTTTACGATATTTTTCCATTGTAATTTTAGCACACGGGAAAAGATTTGTCAACAAGAACATAAAATGTTAAAAAGTTAAAGGATTTTTAGTGTCGAAATAAATAATTGCACAAATCATTCTTTATAAAACATACGTTTGTATGAAAAAACTACAATCTGCATCAATACGTGATAAAATAAGACCGTAAGTATCTTAAGGAGGTCTTTATGAATCGCAATGACACATTTTTGGATGAGATGTGGGATTTGATGGATTTGAAAAATATCCATTCATCTAAGGAGGAAAAAATAATAATATCAAAATTAGAGGATTGCGAAAAAAGTCTGTTGCTGGCTCTTGATGACGAGCAAAACGGCTTGTTTTTAGCCTTTTTGGACACGATTGACGATTTGCATTATTTGGAAAGACGATCAGCGTTTAAAGAAGGTGTAAAATTGGCTTTCCGACTTTTTATAGAATTAATTTATGACTAATATTAAATTCTGCATCGGGACTCGTAGTGGCGTAGCCAAGCGACCTAAGGGTGTTAGAAAACAACACAGTGCGTTATTTTCCCCCAAAGGTGACCGAGCCGCAGCGAGACCATTGGTCGTCCTTTAGGAACATCCCTATAATTTTGATCTTCGCATTAAAAAAAGCGGTCAATGACCGCTTTTTTATACGTAAACGTCTAATGCCACGTTAAGCTTGCCCTTTTTGGACAGCGATTGTGTGCCGAGATAAATAAATCTGCCGTGACCTCGCACGCTGATCTTCTGATTTTCCTTCGGCACGTAGGATGGGCTGTCGATCTCACGGCCGTCGGCAAAGACAAGTCGCTTTTTAAATAACAGTTGGGCATCCTCTCTCGACATTGAGAAGCATCTCGCTATCACCGCATCAAGTCGCTCGCCGCTTATCTGCACGGTTTTTCGCTCGGTGCGATAGAGCTGACATTCGGGAAGAGTGTCGATGACCCTTGCATCAATATCGGTGCGCTTGACCTTTATAAGATTTTCGGCGATATAGCTCGCCATATTCTCAAGGGCGAAAATGTAACCCACGTTGTCGATAATTACAATATCTCCAAGGGTGTCACGCTCGATTCCAAGATTAAGTAGTGCGCCGAGGAAGTCACGGTGAGTCAGCCTGTCGGCATATTTCTGGCTCTGAGGCTCTGCCTTGATAATAGAGATAGGGAAGGGCAGCTCATAGCCCAGCTCATCAGCCGAGCCAAAGCGGATAACCACACGCTCGGAGCCTTCGGCTCCGCCAAATGCCTCGTAGGGTATTCCACGAAGCTCTCTTTTTATCTCGTCAAATGCCGATTGCTCCGCAAGTCCGAGGAAATCGGTAAAGGTGAATATTCCCGAATTATAGGACTTGCGTGCAAGCTCTGAAAATCGCTTTTTTAAAAGCTCGTAGTCGGCTATCATACAATGTCAACAGGGAAGAGGATCTTCAGCTGATTGATCTTGGATTCGTATGCTGCGTGACGCTTCTCCTGAAGGAGTGCGTCCTTGATCTCGGGAGCGATCTCTGCGAAGGGGATCTCCTCTGCGGGATTCTTCTTGTTGAGCTTGATCAGGTGGTAGCCGAACTGGGTCTTAACGGGGCTCTTTGAGATCTCGCCCTCCTCCATCTCAAATACAGCTGCGTCAAACTCGGGAACCATCTGTCCTCTGCCGAAATCACCGAGATTTCCGCCGTTTGCCTTGGAGGGACAGGAGGAATTTTCCATTGCCGCCTGCTCGAAGGAGATCTCGCCTGCCTGAATTTTTGCAAGAAGCTCGTTTGCCACTTCCTCGCTGTCAACGAGAATATGACTTGCGTTTACAGACTCCTCGGAGATAAATCTCTCCTTGTTTTCATTGTAGTAGTTGAGTGCATCCTCGTCGCTTACCTTTGCGCCGCTGATAGCCTTCTCGGTTGCGTAGTTTACAAGCAGGCTGTCACGAAGCTTTGCAAGCTGAGCCTTGAACTCGGGCTCTGCCTCAAACAGATTTCTCCTTGCCTCAAGAAGAAGAAGCTTGCTTGCGATAAGCTGCTGAAGCACAACCTTTCTGCCCTCGGGATTGTTGTAGCTCTGACCTCTGGGGCCAAGACCCTGGAGAAAGTCGTTTACGTCCTCCTCGGTGATGGGCATACCGCCTACTGTTGCTAAAATTTTGTTTTCCATTTTCTTTGTCGGGCTGAAATATTTGACGGCAACAAAAAGGTCGATTACACCCTTTTTCAGTGACGTTTGCTGAACTCTCGCTGTATGTCGATACAGCTTCGGTCACAAACGTTCCTTCTCGTCTAAATCTATCGTCCCGTTCCTTTCTATATTTTATTATTTTAGTTATTCCTAAGTTCCTTCGGATAATGATTTTTTATCCGTCCACCGCTGATCTTACCGCCGCCGAGAGCCACGCCCTCGTAGGTTACACAGCACCAGCCGTTATCGGTGATCGTTGCCTCGATCTCCTCGCCGTGAAGGTATTTTTCCACTCTGGGATCTGCCGCCGAAAGAGGCTCTATTCGCTTAAAGCGACTGCCGTAAGCCGAGAAGAATTGATGATGAGGGAAGAAGTTGCCCTTTTTCACCTCGCCAAGCACTACGCCGGGCATAAACACCGAATATGGCGGCAGAGGCAGGTCGTGTGGAATGAGAGCGATATACTCTCCCCACTTGATAAATCTGCCCGAAATCTCTCCCGAAATGCTATCGGAAATAAACTTCTTCGTAGCCGCAATTTCGTCCTTTGAGGGCGATTTTACATTCTCTTTGTAAAGTATAGTTGGCAAATTGCCCGAATTTTCGTCCTTTTTCATCAATGCGATGAACTGACCCTCGCCTTTTGTGAGATGAGGATAAAAGCGTCTTGCCTCGGTCATACCGTCAAGTCCGTCCGCTGTCGCAGAGCGCATTTTTTCATCAACGGTACAGAGCGAAAATTCGCTGTGATTTTTAAGAAAATCGGCTACAACCCCCTCGTTTTCTTCCACCGAATAGGTGCAGGTGGAGTAGAGCAGATAGCCGCCGCCACGGACAAGCCCCGAAAGGTTTTCGAGGATCACCTGCTGCCTTTCGGCGCAGAGCCTTACGTTGTCCTCACTCCATTCGCTGACCGCCTCGTCGTACTTTCTGAACATACCCTCTCCCGAGCAGGGTGCGTCGCACAGCACAAGGTCAAAATATGAGGAGAACATCTCCGAAAGCCTTGCAGTGTCAAGAGAGGTCACGACGGCATTTTTTATGCCAAGTCGCTCAAAATTGCTGACGATAATCTTCGCCCTCTTGGGCAGGTACTCGTTGGCAAGAAGAACGCCATTTTCACCAACAGCGCTCGCCAGCTGCGATGCCTTGCCGCCGGGAGCTGCGCAGGCGTCGAGAACCCGCCAGCCTTCCTTTATATCAAGAGCCTTTACCGTCGCCATAGCGCCCGGATCCTGCACGTAGAACATACCTGCGTGATGCTCGGCAGTTCTGCCGATACCCTCACAGCACTCGGGAATAAAGCCATCCTTTGCATAGGGAATAGGAGAGAGCGAAAGGGTAGTTCTTTCAAGAAAATCCTCTACCGATATTTTGGTGGTATTAACTCTCACCGCACGCACGTTTTCTTCGCCGAGAGCTCTTTCAAAGGCGGGAAAATCCTCGCCGAGAATAGTTTTCATTCTACTTAAAAAGCGTTCTGGTAGCATAATTTTCTCTCCTTTCACCGAAATTTCCGACTTTTCACAACAATTAGTATACACCATTAAGCTTTTTTTGTCAATGGCAGAAAAACTATTGCAATTTTTATTTTTATATGCTACAATATAAGATGATATAATATGTTTTGGAGGCGAATCTATGGATTTTATTACTAATAACGAGGGAATGGTTAAGATCCGCATTGACGCAGTTGGCGGCGATCTTGACAGAATTGCCTTTAAATATCCCACTTCCTTTATGAACGAGATGGCAAGACAGCTTACCTCTGCCATCGAATCTGCTACCGGCGTGGAGGGAATTGCAGACAGCTCGGTTGAGCTTATTATGATGTTTGCATCAAGTACCTATATGGAGCACGTTTCGGACAACGTGACCTACCGCCGACTTATGCTTATTGACGCTGTAAGCGCACCCCGTGACTTCTGGGTTAAGTGGACACGCCTTGAGGCGACCGACGGCGAATATAATGAAAGTAATATTCTCTTCGAGCTTGGTGAGGACGTGGATCAGAAGATCCGTGAAAGAGAGTACAGATACCTTCTTACCGCAGGTAAGGACAAGTATCATAATTCTATGGGTAGGAAAAAGGTTACCGAATGGCGTGACGTTATTAAGCGTGCGGCAAAGCGTGGCGAGCTTACCAAGGTTGAGAGCGATTTTGAGCTTGCTCCCGAGACCCTTGAGCTTGAGGAGCGCATTGCAGACCTGCTCGGCAAGAGAATTGAGGCGAGAACTCAGCCTGCCAAGGAGGAGGTACCCTACATAACCCCCGAGAACGACGAGTTTGCACGTGCTATGGAGAAGGCACGCCTTGTGGTTGAGGCGGCTGCCGAGGAGGCTGAGGAGCCTACCCTTGAGGAGATTGCCGACGAGATCAGCGAAGCTGAGGCAGAGGAAATTCCCGAGGAGCCTATCGAAGCCTTCCCTGTTGGTGAAGGGGAACCGCTTGCGGTGGATGAGGTTGTTGAAGAACCTATCATTGAGGAAGAGCCCGTAGGGGCGAGCATTGCTCGTCCGATTGAGGAACCCGTAATCGAAGAGGAGCTTGTCGAAGAAGAACCTATCGAAGAGGAAATTATCGAAGAGGAGCTTGTAATCGAAGAACCTATCATCGAAGAAGAACCCGTAGGGGCGAGCATTGCTCGTCCGATTGAGGAACCCGTAATCGAAGAGCCTATCGTAGAAGAGCCCGCAGAGTTCGACATTTTCGAGGATCTTGAGGCAACCGACGATTCCGAGCCCGTAGAGGAGCTTGAGTTCGAGGAGCTTGACATATTTGACGAGGATTCTCCCGCCGAGGAAATTCCCGAGGAGCCTATCGAAGCCTTCCCTGTTGGGGAAGGGGGACCGCTTGCGGTGGATGAGGTTGTTGAAGAACCCATCATCGAGGAAGAACCCGTAGGGGCGAGCATTGCTCGTCCGATTGAGGAGCCTGTAATCGAAGAACCTATCATCGAGGAAGAGCCCGTAGGGGCGAGCATTGCTCGTCCGATTGAGGAGCCTGTAATCGAAGAGCCCACAGTTTACGAGCCCAAGACACAGCAGATCAGCATAGCTGACCGTGTTGCCGACATCCGTGCCGAGCTTGAGATCAAGATCCGTCTTGAGTACGAGACCCGTGCGAGAGAGAAGGCAGAGGAGGAGCTTGTTGAGCTTCGCCGTAAGTACGACCAGCTTCGCCGTGAAAGTGAACAGCTCCGCCGTGAGAGCGAGGAGATGGTAGCCGAGGCGAGAGCAGAGCAGGAAAGACTTCGTCTAGAGTACGAGCATCTGCTTGAGATGACTCAGCGTGAGGCAGCTGCCAGAGATGCAGAGGAGGCTCGCCGTCGCACCGAGGAGATAAAGCTCCGTGAGCAGATCGAGCTTCAGCTTCGTGCCGAGGCCAGCGAGCGTGAGAGACTTGCCGAAGCGGCACGTATGGCTATTGAGGAGCAGCACAGACTTGAGGCAGAGAATGCACGAATCGCCCGTCAGAAGGAAGAGGAGGAGCGCATCGAGGCCGAGAGACAGAGAAAAATAGAGGAAGAAAAGGCTATTGAGGCTATTCGTCAGGCAGAGCTTGAGCGCATCCGCCGTGAGAACGAGGAGGCTAAGGCTAAGGCAAAGAATGCTATGCCCGAGATGAAGGACGGAAAGTACGCCTACACATCAAAGACTGTTAAGTTCGTATTCCGCAGAAGCGTTGACCCCAACATCACCACCCGTATTCAGGAGATAATCAAGGCCACCGTTGACTACTACGGAAAGGACAATATTTCTCTTAAGATCAGAGCATCGGTTCCCGATTCTCAGACTGTAATTCTCGACTTTACCAACATTCCTCTTGAGGAGATGGAGCTGCTTGGCAATATTATCAAGATCCTTGGCAACAGCGGACTTGGTATTGCGAAGGCAATAGTTGAGTAATTTTCACTAAAATAAATATTAATAAATTGCCCCTCCGTGATCGGTGGGGCAGTTTTTTGTCGCTCGAATTGTGAAAAATATATAAATAGTAGACATAAATAGAAAAGAAAATCATCAAATGTGAGAAAATTTATAAAAACTATTGACAAAAATATTATTTAGTGTTAAAATGTGTTGTAACTGTGCAAATGGGTGAACTATGCCCTTTTGACAGAATGCAATTATTTTTATTATTTTTAGTGAAAGGAGGAAAATCATGCCAACCTTTAACCAGCTCGTTAAGCAGGGTCGTTCCGACAAGACCTTCAAGTCTAAGTCTCCCGCACTTCAGAAGGGCTTCAACGCTCTTAAGAACGCACCCATCGACCAGTCTGCACCTCAGAGAAGAGGCGTTTGCACCAAGGTTACTACCACTACCCCCAAGAAGCCTAACTCTGCGCTTCGTAAGATCGCCAGAGTAAGACTCACCAACGGAATGGAGGCTACTTCCTACATTCCCGGTATCGGTCACAACCTTCAGGAGCACTCGGTAGTTCTTATCCGTGGTGGCCGTGTTCGTGACCTTCCCGGTGTACGTTACCACATCATTCGTGGTACACTTGATACCCAGGGTGTTGCTAACCGTAAGCAGAGCCGCTCCAAGTACGGAGCAAAGCGTCCGAAGAAGTAATAGGGCTTATCGGACTTTATGTGCTCACGTGCTGTGATGTTAAAGCTGTTTAGATTTTCCTAAACCCATCTATATTATCAGACAGAGCGCTAACGAATTTTATATTCGAGTACCTATGATATCATTTTCTAAATTTAATGAAGGAGGGAAGTACAGTGCCTAGAAGAGGTCAAATTTCCAAGAGAGATGTATTGCCTGATCCGTTGTACAATTCCAAGCTTGTAACCAAGCTCATCAATAACATTATGTACGACGGTAAGAAGGGCGTTGCTCAGAGAATTGTATATGACGCATTTGCAATGATCGAAGCAAAGAGCGGCGAAAACGCACTTGACGTATTCACCGCAGCGCTTGAGAACGTTATGCCCGTTCTCGAGGTAAAGGCTCGCCGTGTTGGTGGTTCTAACTACCAGGTACCCATGGAGGTACGCCCCGAGCGTAGACAGACCCTTGGTCTTCGTTGGATCATCGGTTATTCCAGAAAGCGTGGCGAAAAGACCATGGCTGAAAGACTTGCAGGCGAGATCATGGACGCCAAGGCAGGCATGGGCGGTTCTTTCAAGAAAAAGGAAGACACCCACAAGATGGCAGAAGCAAACAAGGCTTTTGCACACTACAGATTCTAATCGATATAATAAGGAGAATACAGGTAAATGGCAAGAGAATATTCGATTGAACGTACTAGAAATATCGGTATCATGGCTCACATCGACGCCGGTAAGACTACTACAACCGAAAGAATCCTTTTTTATACCGGTAAGACTCACCGTATAGGTGAAACCCACGATGGTTCCGCAACAATGGACTGGATGGCACAGGAGCAGGAGAGAGGTATTACCATTACCTCTGCAGCTACAACTTGCTTCTGGGTTCCCACCAAGTATCAGAACGACGCCGCTGCAGCTAAGGCCAACAAGTACCGTATCAACATCATTGATACCCCCGGTCACGTTGACTTTACCGTAGAGGTACAGCGTTCTCTTCGTGTACTTGACGGTTCTGTTACCGTTCTTTGCGCAAAGGGCGGTGTTGAGCCCCAGACCGAGACTGTTTGGAACCAGGCTAACGAGTATAAGGTACCCAGAATGTGTTACATCAACAAGATGGACATCATGGGTGCAGATTTCTACCGTGTTGTTAAGATGATTAAGGACAGACTGCGTGCGAACGGCGTTCCCGTGCAGCTTCCTATCGGTAAGGAGTCCTCCTTCCGTGGAATTATCGACCTTATGGAGATGAAGGCTGACGTTTATTACGACGACCTTGGTAAGGACATGAGAATCGAAGAGATTCCCGAGGATATGAGAGAGCTTGCTGAAGAGTACCGTGCTAATATGGTTGAGTCTATTTGCGAGACCGACGATGCTCTTATGGACAAGTTCTTCAACGAGGAAGAGATTACCGTGGACGAGCTGAAGGCAGCTCTTCGTAAGGCAACCCTTGATAACAAGATCGTTCCCGTTTGCTGCGGTACATCTTACAAGAACAAGGGTGTTCAGAAGCTTCTGGACAACATTATTGAGTATATGCCCGCTCCCACTGACATTGAGGCTATCAAGGGTATCAACCCTGACAGCGGTGAGGAAGACTGCCGTCACGCAAGCGACGACGAGCCCTTCTCCGCACTTGCCTTCAAGATCATGACCGACCCCTTCGTTGGTAGACTCTGCTTCTTCAGAGTTTACTCCGGCTCGGTTGCTAAGGGAACTGCGGTTTACAACTCCACCAAGGATGCAGACGAGAGATTCGGCCGTATCCTTCAGATGCACGCAAACGAGAGATCTGATATCGACGTTTGTTATGCAGGTGATATCGCCGCTGTTGTTGGTGTAAAGAACACCACTACCGGTGACACCTTCTGTGATGAAAAGCATCCTATCATTCTTGAGTCGATGGTATTCCCCGAGCCCGTTATCCGTCAGGCTATCGAGCCTAAGACCAAGGCGGGTCAGGAGAAGATGGGTAT
Source organism: Eubacteriales bacterium (assembly GCA_045536065.1). Taxonomy (GTDB): domain Bacteria; phylum Bacillota; class Clostridia; order Oscillospirales; family CAG-272; genus UBA1740. The sequence goes on from JAZSMV010000078.1 coordinate 19,002, forward strand.
TGCTCTTGCAAAGCTTGCAGAGGAGGAACCCACCTTCCGCACCTACACCGATGACGAGACCGGACAAACCATTATCGCAGGTATGGGTGAGCTTCACCTTGAGATTATCGTAGACCGTCTTCTTCGTGAGTTCAAGGTTGAGG
>JAZSMV010000112.1:0-17599 GCA_045536065.1 Eubacteriales bacterium
CCAGCTTGCAGTAGTAGCAAGAGAGGAGTTGTAGTTAGTGGTCCAAAGAGTAGAACCTGCCTCAGGAGCCTTCTTGCAAGACTCGTAGAGATCTCTCTTTACAAGAGGAAGGCTGGACATATAGTAAGCGGACCAAACGGAAAGAGAACCGTCGTCGTTAAGGAAGGAATAAGCCTTATCAAGACAAATTACGATAGCGTTCTCGGAATCGATGGAGTAGATACCAACGTCTTCCCAATCAACGAAACGAATGTTGTTCTCAACGAAGATAGAAATGCAGTATGCAAGCTGTCCGCCTACTTCGAAGTAGGGGCCATATCCCATTGCCATGTAAGTATCATAGCAATCCTTACCGGAAACCCAGTCAACCAAAGCGCCTTCTTCATCAACAGCGGGCTCACCGGTAGCCGGATCCATGAGATAGTAAACAGTAGTATCGGCGATAGGAAGCCACTGAGGACAGGACTCACCATCAAGAGTCATAAATCCCTTTGAGCCCCAAGCCTCATATACATCAATGTAAAGAGTCTCGCCTGCATCCAAAGCAGCCTGATTAGTTGCATAACCACGGCTTGCAACGGTCTCGTAGGTACCTTCCTGATTCTGGAAGAAGTAGCCACGAGAATTCTTGATCATAAGAGTATCGTAATAAGTGTTAGCTCTGAAGTTCATGAAGGCGGGATCAAGCTGAGCCTGCATGGAGTATACGAAGTCAGCTGCGGTGATGGGTGTACCATCGTGCCACTTAAGATCGTTACGAAGAGTGATCTTCCAAGCGTAGCCACCCTCTGCCTTCTGCTCAGCGGTGTAACCCCACTTAGCGTCAACAGTAGAGGTAACGTCCTCAAGCTTGGTAGCTGCATCATAGTTAACGGAGAATGCACCGTCGATGATGCCATCCTTGTTGATAGAACCGTCGTTGTTGAACTTCTGGTCGTTGAGGTACTTATAGTCATAGCTGAAGAACGCAGAACCGATGTAGCTCATGATCTGAGTATCGTTACCATCGGAATAGTTCAGTTCGTTCCAGTTGCTGGGCATAACGGAAGTAGTAGTGTCATATGAGCCCTTCTTGAAGGTAACGAATTCGTTATCCATCTCTTCTCCGCATACGCCACATACGTGGTCGAGCCAACCGTCGCCTGCCCAGTCCTTATGACCGGGTTCACGGGTCTCGCCGCATCTGTTACAGTCAGCGTCAAGGCAGCTGTCGTAAACGTGTACGCAACCAAGGTTTGCGTTACAAGAATCGCAGTAGCCGTCGCCGTCATTGTCGGCGCATTCAGCGGGCTGACGCGCCTTGTTACACTTGTTACAAGTAGCGTCACAATCGTTGTCATAAACGTGTTCACACGTTGTGTTAGTGGTATTATTATTACCACCGGGGATCTCGTCAGTCTTGTTATTATTTCTGTTACCGCAAGCTGCGAAACAACCAACAAGCATAACGAGCACAAGAAGTAAGCTTATTATTCTCTTACTCATTTTCTTTTTCCTCCATAGAGTTATTTTTTATATACAGCGTCACTCGCCAATATATACTAAGTAATTAGAGTCTTAAAAGGCTCTTTTATCTTATGCAGATCATTGTTTTTCGCACCCTGCATAATTATTCATTTTATGCACAAAATATTCATCTGCGCTATAAAATAAAATGATGTCAACATTATAACTCAGAAATATCTTTTTGTCAATAGTTTTGGATATGAGAATTTCTAATACCCTTCTCTTTTTTCTTAATATATCGCATTTTCCGTTATTATGACCAACTAATTCGTTCACAATTTGGCTATATTGTACAAACATATTGTGATTTTTTATGCATTTAGCGCATATATTCACGCGTTATGCATTTTTTGACGTTTTTGACAGTCATTTTACCGCGCGCACACGATATATATAATAAGGAAGATTTTCACTTTCTCCCCATATTTTCTGCACCTCCCCATTATTATGGTTGCATTTTTACGAAAGAATATACACCCAGCATCAGAAGCGAAAAATATGAAAAAAGTGCCAAATTGGCAAAGAAAGCACCTCGCAACTATGCGACTCGAAGGGAACTCGAACTCGTTCGAGCCCAAAATGAAAATAAAAAAGCACCTCGAATTAACGAAGTGCTTTGCCCAGAGCGGATTAGGGGTAAGTGCAGCAAAAACAACTGAGTGTTGTTTTTGCAAACGGTGTGAGACAAAGCAAGGAGTGAGCCGAGGCGCAGACTTGCGCAGCCGAAGACTCACGACTATGCGACTCGAAGGGAACTCGAACTTGTTCGAGCCCAAAATGAAAATAAAAAAGCACCTCGAATTAACGAAGTGCTTTGTTTGGAGCGGATTACGGGGCTCGAACCCGCCACCTCCACCTTGGCAAGGTGGCGCTCTACCAAATGAGCTAAATCCGCATATATGGTGCCTCCGGTCGGAATCGAACCAACGACACGGGGATTTTCAGTCCCCTGCTCTACCAACTGAGCTACAGAGGCGTACGGGATGGCGACTCGGATGGGGCTCGAACCCACGACCTCTAGCGTGACAGGCTAGCGCTCTAACCAACTGAGCTACCAAGCCATCCCGAATGAACCTTTCGGTTCTGGTGGAAAGTACAGGGCTCGAACCTGTGACCCTCTGCTTGTAAGGCAGATGCTCTCCCAACTGAGCTAACCTTCCGTTGCGTGCTTAAATATTATAGCAAAGCAAGTTCGATTTGTCAAGTACCTTTTTGAAAAAAATAAAAAAAATATAAAAAAAATAAAAAAGGCGGCAAAAAGCCGCCTTTAAGCTATTAATTTAAAGCGATTCAAGGGCAAATACAACGTATTCAAGCTCCTCGAGGGTTTCTGAAACGTCGTTTGGCGTGGTGGAGAAATCTCTGTTATGCACGTTTGCCTCAATTCCCACATTGCCGGGAGTGCCGCTTCGGGGTGAGGTTACCTGTATGTCGGTAATGCTGTACTTCTCCTCAAGGAAGTTAATGACATCTCTGACGTGTGTGTCGGATCTTATCTCAACGTAAATACCGAATCTGCGGTATTTCTTATTAAGCTTATACTCAAGACGCCAGAAGGTCGTTACGGTAAGAATGGAGCAAACGAAGGTTACAATTGCACCCTCATAGAAGCCTGCGCCAAGGGCGATGCCTATCGCCGCCGCACACCAGAGGCCTGCCGCCGTGGTAAGTCCCGTGATCTGGAAGCGTCCCTTAAGAAGAATAGTTCCAACGCCAAGGAAACCTATGCCCGAGATAACCTGAGCCGCTACACGAAGGGGATCGCCTGCACTGCCAAGAGAATTAGTAGCATAGAAGCCTATCATTGTTGTAAGAGTTGCGCCAAGGCAAACAAAGATATGCGTACGCATTCCTGCCGCACGTCCCTGCTTTCCTCTCTCAAGACCAAGCGCTCCGCCAAAGAACATAGCCAGCACAAGTCTGATTATTAAAGACACCAGGTTAAGCTCACGAAGATATTCGATCGCTGTGTTGATAAATCCCATAGTCTTCCTCCTTTACTATTATATGCCGTGTTGTGGCATATCGCCTTTTTTCTTTATTGTAGCATATTTTTTCGGGATTTACAAGAGCAAAAGGGGTAAAAGGCGCATTTTTGTAGCCTAAAAGCATAAAATAAAATAAAAAAACACTTGACAAACCAAAAATCCTCTGCTATAATATTAAAGCGATCAAAAGTTTGGTGCAGTAGCCAAGTGGTAAGGCCCCGGTCTGCAACACCGTTATCCGCCGGTTCAAATCCGGCCTGCACCTCCAAAACAAAAGGACACTCCTTGTGGGTGTCCTTTTGTTTTTTGTGGAGCTGCAGACCTAGGATTTGAAGCGATCGTACCTTGCGGTGCGACGGTTCTAATCTGAAAGCTAAGTGAAAACGGTTGATAATCGTTTTCACAACGCTTTACACCGCAAAGCAAGGAGTTGGCAGAGCCGAGTGTACCGAGGTGATAGCCAACGACTATGCGACCGGTGAGACCCTGCACCTCTCGAGCATCTTCGCCATAAGCAAACCCGAACCGTATATCCCGACCCTCGCAGTTCTAATTTTTACTTTTCTTTGTTATGATTGCTTTTTTTGTTGACATATACTTTATAAACATGATATAATAAATTGAAATAAAAAATCAGCAAAGGAGAACTTTATGTCAAAAATAACAAACAGAACAAGTCTTGACCCCAGAATAGAGCGTAGAGCATTGCAGAGTAAGTACAACTCAGCAAGAATCAATCTTATGATGGCGGTAGGCTTTACGGTTGTAAATGTGCTTTTGCTTGCACTCGGAGGCAACAGCTGCTTCCTGTTTTCTATGACTGTACCCTATGTAATCTGTATGTTCGGCCTAATATTTTGCGGAATGATGCCCGATGAACTGTATGATGAAATGGGTCTTGAGGGAATAGTGTTTCTTGACGAAGGATTCTTTTACATAACCTTGGCAATTTCGCTGCTTATCCTTGCGCTCTACGTTCTGTGCTGGATCTTTTCAAAGAAAAAGTCGGTATGGCTCAAGGTTGCGCTTGGTCTTTTTATTGTAGATACAGTAGCGATGATTCTCTACTACGGTATAGCTGTGGAGATGATAATGGATGTGCTGTTCCATGGCTACGTTATCTGGATTCTCATATCGGGTATACTTGCCGATAAGAAACTGAGAAATATGCCCGAGCCTGTTATTGAGGCAGAGTTTACCGATGCTAGCGAGTCTAACGATGAGAGAGTGACACCCGTACTGAGGCCCGCAGACCCTATGGTAAAAGCGCGCGTGCTTCTTGAGGCAGAGGCGTACGGTCACAGTATTGTATATCGCCGAGTACAGAGAACTAATGAGCTGGTAATTGACGGCAATGTGTACGACGAGTATACTGCCCTGGCAGAACAGCCGCATCAGCTGACGGCAAATATATACGGTCACATATTCTGCGTAGGTATGGAGGCATCCTCGCACAGCTATATCACAGTTGACGGTGAAACTATAAAACGCAAGTTCAGATTTATATAAAAACAGGGAGGAATATTACTATGAGTATGAAAGCAAGACGCATTATTTCATTTCTGCTTTTGCTAATTATACTCCCCTGCTTTATAAGGCCTGCGTCTGCTATGACGCCCCTGCCTCCGACACTGATTGACGGAGCGGATGCAGAGGGTGTATTTATTGCTACCGACACAGGTGCGGTTTTAAAAAATATATCCATCACCTTTGAACTTAACGATCTGCCTGTTATTTATTATTCTGGAGAAAACGAGGATTATACGGGCAGTGTCAAGGCGGAATACACCGTTTTTAATCCTACGGAGGACCATGTGACGGTTCGAATGACTTATCCCATCAGTAGCATTCCTACATACGCTTACGGAGAGGGTGGCGATCCCTCGAAAATCAGTATTACAGTTAACGGCGAGGCGGCAGATCTCAGTCTCAGACACGTGTACGACAGCTACTCATATCCCAGTCGATTTGACTCGCTATTGTCGGACGAGTATCTTAGTAACGAATACGTTAGCCCTGATATGACGGTAACAAAGTACGTTTTCAGACAAAGCGACGTGACGGAAGACTGGGCATATATAGGATTTGACGTTGAAAAGGGTAAAATGCCCGGCAGCTGTATTTATCTCGGCAAGCTCTCGGGAGCCTGGGATCACGCTGAAAATATGCTAAGGTTCCACCTTCCCGCAGATGGAAACGGGGCTACGTATGAGCTTTACGCTTTCGGAGATGAGCTTGACAGCCTGCCAAACTGGAAATTCTATAAGGATATAACTCTCAGGGATGAGAAAGAAATAGAAGGCAAGATGACGCTTGTCGGTACGGAGAGCCTTGCTCTTTCGGAATATGCGACGCAGCATTATGACGAAAGCCTTGGAATCAGCGAAACAGACTGGTTCAATATGATTGCAAACGATATTTCAGGCACCATAGAATACGGTCGTGACTACACCTCTCTCGGTTGCTTAAACGAAGCATATAAAGGCTATATTGTAAGCGGATACGTATACTACATCACCCTTGCGCCCGGAGAAGAAACGACAACCTCGGTAGAATCCTATATATATCCTTCGGTGGAAACGGCATACGATCCCTATACCTACAAATATAATCAAAACCTCCCCTATGAATATGCAGACATATATAGCGGAGCTATTACCGTTACGGTGAATACGCCTTATTATATGATCGATAACCATGGGTTTGATTTTGAAAAAACCGATAGCGGCTATTCGCTCTCCTTTACACAAATCGAAAAAACCGAGGATAATACAGACGTAAAATACGGAGGAGTATGGTTTACGCTGTGCGAATCGGAAAATCCCGAGGAGGTCGAGTCGGGCACTCCTATACTTTTCTGGATAATTGCAATACCGCTGCTTATCATCGCTGCAATTATTTATCTGATAATATGGGCGGTTGGTTCGCTGATTGATTGGATCGGAAAGCAGTTTAAATAGAATATTCGACAAGAAGGCTCTGTAAATGACAAGTTTGGTTGTCATTTACAGAGCTTTTTATAAAAAATAATTATTGTATTGACAAACTGTGGAATTTGTAGTATGATTTTATTATAAAGAAAATACGTCCCGAGAGGATATAAAAATGACTTTATTTGAGTATATCGAAGCGATGAAGGAGCTGGATTCACCTGTTGCTACGGTGGCTGTGGTGATGCTCTGCCTTTTCCTAGTTGCAATAATAATAAATATGCTGAGCGGTATGAGGCGTGGCACCCTCAGACAAGGCATGCGTACGGGTATGACCCTGCTTGCCGCTATGATCTCATACGGTGTGGCGGTGATCGTAAGTAATTCGATCATCGGCGGTACAGATGCTCAGTCTATCGAGGACTTTATCGTATTCATGGAGAGCAAAATCCCCGGTTTGGGCGATCTGCTTCGACAGGCGCTGTCCTCGTTTGATCCCGAGGTTTTTGAATATTTCATTATTCTGCCTGCGACCATAATTCTCGTACCCCTGCTTGCTACTGTAATTTTCCTGCTTATCAACCTTATTCTTAAGATAGTAAGAGCTGTTCTTAACAAGATATTCGGATTTAAGAAGGCGAAAAAGAACAGTCAGCGTCTTGGCGGCGCACTTATCGGTGCGGTTGAGGCGATTATCTGGGTAATAATGGTTACTCTGCCCATTACGGGTATCATAAGTCTTGCCGACCGTGCCTGCAATCAGGCTCTGTCAAGCGAGGATGGCGCTGAAAACACCGAGCTTATCACTACATACGAAGAAATCGTCAGACCTTTTTCCGACAACCCTGCATTTGATTTTATAGATGCGCTGGGCTCGGGCGCTATGGCTGACGGAATTGCAACAATTAAGGTAAACGGAGAGAGCACAAATCTCCGTGAAGAGATAGTTTCTGTCGTGCATATCGGTCTTGTGGAAATTCCTGCTCTTGAGGGAGCCGATTTTGCCGCCTTGACCGATGAAAACAAGGAATCTCTTGACAATATTATCGCTTCTCTTGACCGCTCACCCTTTATCGCCACCATTGTTTCCCGCATGATCCAAAGCTCGTCGGGATTTATGAACAGCGATATTATTCCCTTCGACAAGGAGGGCGAGGGAGCAGAGATATTCGACGGAATTATGCTGTTCCTTGAGGGTGTGACCGAGGAAACACTATTTGAGGACGTGAGCACCATTAAATCGGTTTATTACGTTATCTCCGATAGTCAGATCATCAAGGAGCTTGAGGATGGTGACACCGATATTGTAGCTCTGCTTCAGGAAAAGCGCAAGGCGGGTGACGATACCGTAAATCAGATAGTAAATATTCTGCAAGGCAACGAGCGTACCGCCCCCATCATCAAGGCTATGACCCAGGCACTTCTCTCCTCTCTTTCAACAGAGATTGAGGCACCCGACGGATCTACGATCACCGTTTCCTATGATTCGGTAAAGAATAGTATGAACGACGTTCTTGCAGTCGATAAGGAAAGCTATGAGAACGAGGAAGAATACAAGGAAGCTCTGACCGACACTCTCGACACCGCTCTTCGCAACAACGGTATCGAGCTTGAAGAGGAAATAGTTGAGTCTATTGCCGATTACGTTGACACCGAGTATTCCGACGTGGAGGAGCTTACAGATGAGCAATTCAACGATCTGCTCCTCTATTACTACGACGCATATCTTGAATACGTTCAGAGCGGCTTAGTCTGAGTTACATAAAAAGTGCTTGTTAGTCCCAGCTAACAAGCACTTTTTCTTTGTTTTCTTATATTTTATCCCTGAACTGATAGTCATAAAGCTTTTTGTACTCGCCGCCTCTTGCAAGAAGCTCATCGTGAGTACCACGCTCGATGATCCCCTCCTTATCAAGAACTACGATCTCATCTGCATTCTTGACGGTGGAAAGTCTATGGGCAACCACGATAACCGTTCTGCCACGGGAAAGCTCCTCAAGGGAACTCTGAATCTGCATCTCGGTTGCGTTATCAAGAGCGCTGGTCGCCTCGTCAAGTATAAGAAGCTTAGGGTTCTTTAAAAACACACGGGCAATGGCAATTCTCTGCCGCTGTCCGCCCGAGAGCTTAACTCCTCGCTCGCCAACGTGAGTATCGTAGCCGTTTTCAAGAGTGGAGATATAATCGTGGATGTTCGCCTTTTTAGCGGCATCGATTATCTCCTCCTCGGTCACGTTATCCGAACCGTAGGCTATGTTGTCACGCACGCTACCGTCAAAGAGAAATACCGTCTGTGACACTATACCTATATTCTTACGAAGGCTGTTGAGAGTGATCTCTCTGGTATCAACTCCGTCGAGAAGTATACTTCCCTCGCCTACCTCGTAGAATCTGGGGATAAGGTGACAGAGCGTACTCTTTCCACCACCCGAGGGACCGACGAGCGCAAGTGTTCTACCTGCGGGAATGTTCAGCGTCAGGTCGGAGATTACCATTTTGCCGTCCTCCTCGGTGGAATAACCGAAGGATACGTTGTCAAATACCAGATCACCCTTTATATCGTTTATAACGATCTTGCCGTTGTCGGTCTCCTCCTCTGCCTCCATAATCTCGCAGAAGCGTCCAAAGCCGCCCATACCCTCCTGCAGCTGCTGGAATAGCGCAACGAAGCGCTGAATGGGGTTTAGGAACATAGAAATATATAGCAGGAATGCGGTGAAATCCTCTGCAGACAACTCGCCTTTATAGAGGAACAAGCCGCCCACCAAAACTACCGCAAGATAAAGCAGATCCTGAAGCAGCTGCATTATAGAGTCAAAGGTTCCCAGCGATTTCATCGCCTCGCCTCTGTATTTGCGGAAAAGGGCATTGGTGTTGTTGAACTTACAGATTTCGTGAGCCTCGGCAGCGTAAGCCTTGGTCTCTCTGATACCGCCGACAGAGTTTTCGAGAGTGGAGTTGATCTCGGACATCTGCTTTCTTGACGACTTCATCGCCGCACTCATCTTTCTTCTCGAGAGAATAGTGAAAAGAATAATAAAGGGCACGATAGCAAACATTATGAGAGTAAGCGTCAGATTGATGCTTGAAAGAACTGTAAAGGAGCCGATAAACATCAGCACCGCCAAAAACAGATTCTCAGGGCCGTGATGTGCAAGCTCGGAAACGTCCCAAAGGTCGGTGGTAAGTCTGCTGAGCAGATCACCCGTCTTGTGATCGTCAAAATAGGAGAATGGCAGCCTCTCGTACTTCATAAAGAGGTCACGGCGCATATCCGCCTGCATTCTGACACCAACAAGGTGACCGTAATATCCAACAATATACTGGCATACCGCCTTAACGATATATACCACCGCAAGAACGATCGCAGAGAAGATAATCACTTCCTTCTGCACGTTGCCTGTCTCAAAATCGCCCACAATACTGCTGGCGATCTTGGGGTATACCAAATTACAAAGAGCCACTATAAGCGCACAGACCATATCCAGAATAAACAGCGGAATATGGGGCTTGTAGTAGCGAACAAACCTTTTTATCATACCTTGTATCCGTTCTTATAGAGTAGTTTCTTCTTCTCCTCGACGTCGCTTACGTCTGGGAGCTTTTTTTCGATCAGCTGACGGGCATTTTTTGAAAAATCGATCTCGCCCGAATCAACAAGCCTGTGCATCACAGAGCTTATGTCCGAGGTGGCAAAGCCCTTTGCCACAAGGGCGGGAATGATCTTTCTCGGACCACGAAGCTTGGAGTTCGCCTCAACCAGAATAACACGCTCAAGCTGACGAAGCTCGTCGATATATCCAAGCTCCACCATCTGCGAGCATACCTCGTCAATGATCTCTCTTTTAAAGCCTGCACGGTAAAGCTTTGCAGTGAGATTTTTTTTGTTATTATCCGCAAAGGCCAGGATCGAAAGCGCCTTTTTCTTCGCTCTGATAATCTCGTCGGTATAGCGTATAGCCGACAGCTGTCCTCCGTCAAGCTCATCACCCACGGAAGGACTGCCGATAGCCTCAAAGCAGGCGATATTTACCGTATAATTGGCAGACTCCCCCTCCTCGGCAATACCGAGAAGGAGGAGGTGTGAATCTTTAATTTCTCTTACAGATCTAAGAGTTGCCATATATTAAAGCTCGTCGTCGAAATCCTTGATTTCGAAGTCGTCGTCTGTCATAGAATTGCTCTCGTCATCGTTGCCGAGGGACATAACCTTTTCTCTTACGAGAGTCTCGAGCTTGTCCATAAGCTCCTTATCGGACTCGATAAGCTTTCTTACATTATCCTTACCCTGACCAAGTCTTTCGCCGTTGTAGTAGAACCAAGCGCCGCTCTTCTCAACGATCTCAAGCTGGATAGCCATATCGATAATCTCGGAGGACTTGGAAATACCCGAGCCGTAAAGAATATCAAACTCTGCGGTCTTGAAGGGAGGAGCAACCTTATTTTTTACAACCTTACATCTGGTGTGGGAGCCGTAAACCTCAGAGCCGTTCTTAAGCGACTCAACACGTCTTACGTCAATACGCACGGATGCGTAGAACTTAAGCGCCTTACCGCCGGTGGTAACCTCAGGGTTGCCGTACATAACGCCAACCTTCTCACGAAGCTGGTTAGTGAAGATAACGATACAGTTGGACTTTGCGATAGCGCCCGACAGCTTTCTCATAGCCTGGGACATAAGTCTTGCCTGTACGCCAACGTGGGATGCGCCCATATCACCCTCGATCTCCTGACGGGGAACGAGTGCGGCAACAGAGTCGATAACGATAATATCAATAGCACCCGAATTTACAAGAGTCTCAGCGATCTCAAGCGCCTGCTCACCGCAGTCGGGCTGAGAAACGAGAAGCTCGTTGATGTCAACGCCAAGCTTCTTTGCATAAATGGGATCAAGAGCGTGCTCTGCATCAATAAACGCAGCCTTGCCGCCCTCCTTCTGCACCTCTGCAATAACGTGAAGCGCAATAGTGGTCTTACCCGAGGACTCAGGACCGTATATCTCGGTGATTCTTCCCTTGGGAATACCGCCGATACCAAGTGCAAAATCAAGCGACAGCGAGCCTGTGGAAACAGCACTTACGTTCATAGACGCATTCTCGCCAAGACGCATTATAGAGCCCTTGCCATGCTCTCTCTCTATTCTTGCAAGTACGGTCTCAAGAGCCGCATTCTTATCACCCGAAGGGGAGGCCTTTTCGGTTGCCTTTTTTGCTTTAGTTGCCATATCTATTTTCTCCTTTTGGTAAATGTCTTAATTAAAACAGCTTAACTGCGCCCAGAGGACGAATGTTAAGAGCCATAGCGGCACCCTCGCCGAATACGGCATCCATAGCCTTTACGTATTCGTCAAGATATTCATTTTTGACGAATACCTGAATCGTGCCCGCAAAGCCGCCGCCGTGTACTCTGAACGCACCGCCACGGCCTGCAAGAGCGCCGTCGGTTATGCAAAGAGCCAGCGAAATGCCCTGCTCTATGTGATTGTGAGTAGTATAAACGTTCTGAAGATACTGATAGGAGGATCGTCCTGATGCGAGAATGATCTCGTAGAATCTGTCAAGATCTCCACGCTTCAGCGCATCTCTTGCACCCTCAACTCTCTCGTTCTCACGAATGAAGTGAATTGCACGCATAATAGCACGGTCGCCTACTCTTCTGCGCATGTGGGGAGCCGCCTTAAGTATCTCCTCCTCGGTAAGTCCACGGAGATAAGGTCTGCCGAAATATGCGGCAACATCCTTCATCTCACCGGGAACAGAAGCATAATCCTCGTTAAGTCCTGCGTGGGAGCCACCGGTATTGACAATGCAAAGCGAGTAGCCCGCATCAGCAAGTGAAAAATCAACCGACTCTACCACAGGGTTTGCATTATTCTCAAAATCAATATAAACGAAGCCGCCAACCGCACAAGCCATCTGGTCCATAAGTCCGCAGGGCTTACCAAAATAGACATTCTCGGAATACTGAGCGTATTTTGCGATCTCCTTGTTATCAACACGGCCGCCGTTGTAAAGATGGTTAAGGATATTACCTACCATTACCTCAAATGCCGCCGAGGAGGAAAGTCCACTGCCCTTAAGCACCTCGGTACAGGAGTATGCATCGTATCCGCCAACCGCATGTCCTGCCTTAATGAAGGCATCCGCCATACCTGCAACAAGGGCACGGGAGGTAAATCTTCTGAACTTTTCCTGAGAGGAAACGTCGGAAAGCTTTATCTGATCCTTAGAGTAACCCTCGGAGCAAAATCTGATAACGTTCTCGTCGTTTTTAGACACGACAGCCAGAATATCTCTGTTTATAGCGCCTGCCATAACCTTACCATGATTGTGGTCGGTGTGATTGCCGATAATTTCGCTTCTGCCGGGAACCGAGAATATTTCAATATCTCTGTCCTCACCGTAATTTTTGGAAAAAGCGTTGATAGCCTCTATCATACGCTCCTTTGTATGTTCAAGATCGGAGTAAAGAGCTCTGTATTTCGACAGTCCGCCCTCGTTAAGAAGTCTGATAAGCTCGCTAGCCTTCATTATCCTTTTCGCCTTTCAATAAATCAAATTCATCCATAAATTGCTTTGCGGCAACAAGAGCCTCAGAAAGAAGCTCCTCTGCACTCCTCATTCTTCCGTCGGGAGTGTCGGCATAGATCACCCTTGCTCCCTTCTCGTGACGGAACCAAGTAAGCTGTCTTTTCGCATATCTGCGTGAAGCAAGCTTTAAGCTGTCTATTGCCTCGTCAAGAGTGCATCTTCCATCAAGGTACTCGATAATCTCCTTGTAGCCGATAGCCGCAGAGGCAGTACCCGAGGATAAAAGCCCGCCGTCATAAAGCGCTCTTACCTCCTCAAGCAGTCCCTCATTCATCATAATATCCACTCTCTTGTCGACTCTGCTGTAAAGCAGCTCTCTGTCGTGGAAGTCAAGGGTAATCATACCCACAAAGACCTCCCTCTCGCCGTCAAGACTTTCCTTGTCAAGCAAGGACTTGGGCTTGCCGGTAGTGTCATAAATTTCAAGAGCACGGATAACTCGTTTTACGTTGTTTTTGTGAATCTTTTCAGCTGACTCGGGATCCACCGAGCGAAGCCTTTCCCACAAAGCGCTGACGTCTTCGTCGGTCTTTATGGAGGAAAGCAGTCTTTCTCTGTACTCCGGATCGCTCTCGGGAGCATCCTGGGAAAGCGCTCTGCTGACCGAGTCAATATAAAGGCCTGTGCCGCCTACAAACAGCGGCAATCTGCCTCTTGAGGTGATTTCTCTTGCGCACTCTATTGCGGAGGTGCGATAGTTCTCCACACTGTAGCTCTCCTTCGGAGAGAGAAAATCTATCAGATGATGAGGAACCCTTGCCCTCTCGGACTCGGTAGCCTTTGCAGTGCCTATATCCATACCCTGATAGATCTGCATTGAGTCGCAGGAAATGATCTCGGCCGACAGCCTCTCTGCCAGGTCGAGCGAAAGTGCGGTCTTACCCGATGCGGTAGGACCGGTTATAGCGAGGGCAAATATCATCTGATAGATCCCTCAAGCCAAGTGATAAGGTCGGCAAAGACCTCTTCTCTGTTAGTTTCATTAAACAGCTCGTGACGGGCGCCGGGATAGAGCTTAAGCTCTACGTCATTGCCCTGCTTCTTCAGATTATCGTAAACGTATCTTACGCCCTTACCGAAATCACCGACAGGGTCCTGCTCACCGCTGATAACCAGAGTGTGAAGGTTATGGGGGAAGGATTCAAACCAAGTATCCGAGCTTACTCCGCCGAGCATAGTGAAAAGATCCTCATAGCCTGCCAAAGTGAAGACAAAATCGTTTTTGGGATTACCTATTCTGTCCGCAACCATAGAGGGATCACGGGTGAGCCAGGCTCCGTCGCCCTCGGCAGGATCAAAGCCCTTGTTATATCCGCCGTCAGCAAGAGAACGCACGAAATTCGAGCGATGTCTCTCTCCCTTGAAGGCACGGATGATCTTTACAAGAAGCTTGCCTGCGCCGAGAATGGGGTTAGGACCTGCGGTTCCGTGGATAATAAGACCGTCAATGCTGTCGGTGTACTTTATAGCATAAAGTCTTGAGATAAACGAGCCCATGCTGTGACCGAGAAGGATCACCTTCTTATCGGGAAAATCCTTACGAAGCAGATCGTTCATCTTCTTTACGTCGTCAATTACGTGAATATATCCGTTCTTGCTTGCGAAGAAGCCGTAATCATCGGGGGTTGCAACGCTGTCGCCGTGGCCCAGGTGATCGTTACCTGCAACTACAAAGCCTGCAGCACAGAGAGCATCAGCCATAAGAGCATATCTGCCGATATAGTCGGTCATACCGTGAGCGATCTGAACAACACCCCTGATATTGTTATCGGAGGGTATAAACAGCTCTGCGTGGATAGTGTTCTTGCCGTCGCTGGACGGGAAAGTGATGTCCTTGTGAAGATAATTCATACCGTTCTCCTTTAAATTCAAAGTTATTAAGATTTAAGTATACGACGGTTTACGTCATATATGCCCGTCTATCAGTTTCCGCTACCGAAAAGAAATGCGTTGATCTCGTCCTCGGTGGGAATGGAGGAGCCTGCGCCCGCACGTGTAATGGTGAGAGCTGCGGCAACGTTACCGTACTTGATAGCCTCCTTGATGTCGCCGCCGTTGCGGAGATACTCAAGGGTCATAGCTGCGGTAAAGGCATCGCCTGCGGAGGTGGTGTCAACAAGCTTGTCCGCTCTTACTGCGGGGAAGGTGTTGTAGCGCTTGCCGTCGTAAAGGAATGCGCCTCTTGCACCCTGCTTGATAACAACGTTCTTCGCCTTGGACTTTCTTGCAATCGCAAGAGCCGCACGAAGAGAGGTCTCCATGCTGGTAGGAAGAATACCTGTAAGCTCAAGAGCCTCCTGCTCGTTGGGAGAGAATACCTCTACGGGAGGAAGCTGCTCAAGGTCAAGCTCCTTGGTAGCGGCGGTAGCATCAATGAAAATGGGGATCTGCTTGGATGCGGCAACCTTAGCGGCAGCAACAACCATGGGATATGGAATCTCGAAGCCAAGGTAAAGTGCATCCGGATTGCACTCAAAGGCCTCAAGGATGATCTCGGTAGTGAGCTGTGCGTTTGCACCGGGATAAACCACACTTCTGGTGGTGCCGTCACCCTCCTTGAGAACTACTGCAAGTCCGGTGGGAGTATCGTGGTCAACCTTGATGTAGCTGGTGTTAAGACCGATCTCCTTGTAATAATTATAAAGCTTCTGACCGTGGATGTCCGCACCAAGCTTTGCGCAGAATACGCTCTCTGCGCCAAGACGGGAGAAGGCAATAGCTGCGCTTGCGCCCTTGCCACCGGGTACGTAAGCTACACCGCCGTTATCAACAACGGTTTCGCCCGCCTCGGGGAGCTTATACATATTCATAACGAAGTCAAGATTTGAGCTTCCGATTATAAGAACTCTTTTTTTCGACATATATTTTCTCCAATCCGCCGCAAAGCTGCGGCATATTTGATTAAATTGCTATATTATTTTCTGTGTACGGGAGCAAGCTTATAAATGCCTGCATCCTTAACCACCTCGTTTGCAAGAGATGCCTCTCTGCCACGGCAGGTAAAGATAAAGCTCTGACAGCCCTCGCCTGCAAGGTAGCCGATAGCCTTCATCATGGCTCTGGCTCTCACATTGTCCTGATGAGCAAAGCTCTCGTCGAAGCATACGGGAGGCTTCTCGCTGTAAAGCATATCGATAAGGGCAGCGCGAACTGCAATATAAGCCATCTCTCTTGTACCGCCGGAAAGAAGGTCAACAGACTTCTGATTGCCGTTCTCGTCACCGAAGGTTACGGTAAGACCGTCGGATACGTCGAAGGAGGTGTACTTCTTGTCTGTCATGATCTCCATAAGGTTGGTAGCATACTCACCAAGTCTGGGAGAGATCTCTGCTCTCAGATTATCGGTTGCGCTGTTGATAGCCTTAAGTGCGATGAAGTATGCCTTGTGCTTCTGCTGCATATCCTCTCTGCGGGTAGCAATAGCGTCAATACGAGAATAATACTCACTGGGATCGCCTGCACGTGCCTTAAGGAGCATAAGCTCGTTCTCAACGTCAAAGGCAAGTCTGTCCTCCTCGGCAACACGTGCCTTGGCATCGGCGATACCGTTAATGATCTCGTCGTGGTTGAAGCCCATAAGAGCCTTTCTCATAAGAGGAGAAACCTGAGCTCTTACATCGATCTCACTCTTATCGGCAAGATTGCGACGGATCTCTCTTACGGTGATCTCCATATTGGTCTTCTCGTCAAGAAGCTCGTTCTTCTTCTCAAGGAAGAAGCGCACTCTGCCCTCGAGCTTATCAAGGAAGTCGCCAAGATCGGATGCGGGAGGCTCCTCGCCCCAACGGAGAATAAGAGTGGTAAGCTCACGCTTTGCCTCCTCATATCTCTCACGTGCCTTTACAACCGCAACTCTTGCATTCTCGGTAGCGAGAGCCATAGCATCTCTCTTGCTTCTCGCCTCTGCGATAATGCCGATCTTACCCTTAAGGTCCTCAAAGCTTGCAGTTCCGAACTCCTTTTCAAGAGCGGAGAGCTCCTTGTTACTCTTAAGAAGGCTGAAGAGAAGATAACCGCCTGCGCCGAGGGCAAGAACGCCGATAATACCGATAAGGATCTGAAGAACCTGAAGCTCGGTGTTACCTGCTGTAACGATCTCAAACACACCAGCACCGAGAGCTACAAGGCCCGCAAGGATCGCAAGCGCCGAGCTGCGAACGGTCTGCTTCCAGAAGGAGGTAGCACGCTTAACAATCTCCGCCTCGCCGCCAAGCTCACCTGCACGCTCGATAGCATTCTCAATCTCGTGGGTGATACCGATGGCCGCCTTCTGCGCATTGTATGTATCCTGCGCATCACCGAGAGCGTGGTATGCCTCGTTTACGCCCTTTCTCGCTATGAGAAGGTCGGTGAGATACTGCTCGTTGGGATAGAAGCCCGCACGGGTATTTTCCTCTATGTACTTGTTGTAGAACTCGATCTTTTCCTCGCACTCCTGCTCAAGAAGGTGAAGCTGATCAAAGGTCTGAATAAGCATAGCGTTGTTGTACGAGGAGTCAAGGTCATAAAGCTTTGTCTGCTTCTCCTCCGCCTCTGCTCTTCTCGCACGGATTCTGTAAAGCTCGGCTTCCTTCTCAAGAATGAG
>JAZSMV010000086.1:0-15225 GCA_045536065.1 Eubacteriales bacterium
TCTATGCTTGTGCTCTCTCATTTCAAGGGACATCCTATGGGCGGCTACGGCGGAGCTCTGAAGCAGCTTTCTATCGGCGTGGCATCCTCCTTTGGTAAAGCATATATCCACGGCGCAGGCGTTCCCGAGAACATCTGGAGCGCAGACCACAACTCCTTCCTTGAATCTATGGCAGATGCGGCAGGCTCGGTGGTTGAATACTTTAAGGGCAATATTCTCTACGTTAACGTTATGAAAAATATGAGCGTTGACTGTGACTGCTGTGCGGTTGCAGAGGATCCCTGTATTGCGGATATAGGTATTCTGGTGTCCGACGATCCTATTGCTATCGACCAGGCTTGTATTGATCTTGTTTATGCCTGCTCCGATCCCGGTAAGCCCCACCTTATCGAGCGAATCGAGTCGAGAAACGGCATACTCACCATCGAGGCGGCTGCGGCTCTCGGCTACGGAAGCCGTGAGTATGAGCTTATCGAGGTAGAGTGATTTTTGCCGCAAGGCTTGACAGACGGATAAAATTGGTGTAAAATAATTGCACAAGTCTCACTAAAATTTGACAGGAGATCGTCTTATGTATTCCGACAACAATCAGACTATTATGACCAAGAGGCAGAATCTTCCTCTGCGTGTGCAGAGAGGACACTTCGCTACCAGCCACAGCCATATCAACTACTTTATCGACGTTACTATGCTGAAGACACGTCTTTCCGAGGCAAAGGCTGTTGCCGAGGAGATCCTTTCCTACTACCAGACCACTACCGTTATCGACTCCATACTCTGTCTTGACGGAATGGAGGTTGTAGGCACCTGTCTTGCAGAGCTGCTTACCGGCAACAACTTTATGAACCTTAACGCACACAAGACTATATACGTAGTTACTCCCGAGCATACCTCGGGCAGCCAGATCATCTTCCGTGACAATATCGCACCTGCCATCACAGGCAAAAACGTGCTTATTCTCGCAGCGTCGGTGGTAACAGGCTATACCGCAAAGTCGGCGATCGAGGCTATCAGCTACTACGGTGGACATGTTGCGGGTATTTCGGGTATTTTCGCTACCGTTGACAACTACCTCGGCTATCACGTTGTGTCTGCATTCAACCCCAACGACCTTCCCGGCTACGGCTCCTTTGCTCCTCACGAATGTCCTATGTGCAGAAGAGGAGAAAAACTTCAGGGTCTTGTAAACAGCTTCGGATTCTCGAAATTGTATTAAAAACAGAGAAAATGCAAATTATCTTTTGCATTTTTAGGATATTTTGAATAAAAAGCCGATGGGCGTTTGCTCATCGGCTTTTTGTTTATTGTTTAATTTTTGTTGTTTTTTCGGGGACTTCCTGCTTTACAAGGTATCTTGAATAAAGATAGGTCGTAAGTGTGTGGAGTATGGCAAGGATAGTAAAATAAAGTCCAAAGCCGTTGGTTAAAAACGCCGCTATCATACCCACAAGGAGCAGGAGAGCTATGCTCTCGTGAAGGAAGCTTCGCTCCTTTTTGAGAACCGTGAAAAGCCCTAAAAGAAATACGGATATAGCCAGGCAAAGACGAAGGAATATCTGTATAAATGCTAAAAATTCCGACTCAAAGAGAAGAAAATCGCCCGAGAAAAGAAGATAACCCTCAATAACCGTAAAGATTACGCCTAAAAGCATCAGCAGAGCGGAGGTGATAAGGTTAAGTATGCGTGCTGTCTTTTTCATTCAAAATTCCTCCCTATTATAGTTTCGCAAAGCTCGGAGGTTATGAAATCGCAGAGGAATACGCCGCTTGCATCACCGTTTTCCTCAAGAAAATCTATCAGCCAGGGGTTGATCTCCAGAGCGGGCGTGCCTGCATAGGTAGGCGGGAAAGGGGTCGGGTAATAGCAGCTGGTGAAATTAAGCACAAGTGCGTGCTCGCATCTGTCTGCTATCTGCATCGCCTCCATAATATCACCTTTTTTGGTTTTTGCATCATCAACCCGATAGTGATCCTGAACGTAAAGCTCGCCGAGCTCAAATGAGGTGGAATCCTGCCAGCCCTCATAGGCGGGATAGCCTATGGTGGAGCCGTGGTATCTTGAGATAACGTGAAGTCTGCCTCTTGCCTCACCTACGGTTTTGGGAATGGCGGTGCTTTGACTTACGTTTTTATTTGCCTTCAGCATCTCCTCAAGTGTTTCTCTGAAATCAACGTCGGAGCTCTTGGGATCGCTGTCCTCTTTAAAGGATACAACAAGAAATTCGGTGGGGTTTTCCTTTAGGAAATCGGTCATACATCTTAAAACGTCGTCAAAGTCGGTCGCCTGATCCACAAAGCTGTGTACGACAACAAGCTCGTTGTTATTAAGCTGTAATCTTATGTCGAAAAATCTCACTCCAAGCTCAAGCTGTTCGCTGATACTGAGCGACTGACACTTGCCCGAAAGGTCGGCTATGGAGTGGGTGGCACCCGAATCGTGAGTGCCGGGAATGGCAAGAGTGTTTATTTCCCTTGCGTCATCAAGCTCTGCCATCCATCTGCTGTTGTCGGCTCCCGCTGTCTGCATAGGAAGAACAGCCAGAAGCCCAAGGGCAAGAATGCCCACAAGACAGATGATTTTTACTGTGAATTCTCTGTTCATTTTTCTCTCCTATCAAGAAGATTTTTCTGCTCAAGAAGTGCGTGGTATATGCTGCTGTCAATATTAAGATTTCCCTTACCTGCTCCGAGAGCAACACCCGGCTTGATATCGCCGTGATAGTCACTGCCGCCGCTTTCGAGAAGTCCAAAGTCCCCAGCAATCTGCTTTGCTACGGCTATATCCTCATCCGAATAGGATGAGTGCATTGTTTCTATGCCGATAAGACCTGCCTTCACAAGCTCGGGCAGAATCTCACGAAGGCGCTCGGGAGATACCTCCTTCATCGGATGGGCAAGAATCGGAACGGCAGAGATCTCTCTTAAAAATCCGATAGCATCGGTAAGCTGAAGTCGGGGCGGCGGTGTGTAAAGACCGCACCTCTCGTCAAGGAGCCTTGAAAACGCCTCCTGAACGCTATCGACATATCCCGCCTTCATAAGCTCGGCGGCTATGTGGGCACGGTTGGCGTTGCCCTTGATATTTCTCGCCTTTACGGCGGCATAGTCTATAGAATAGCCAAGCCTTTTCAGCTTATCGCAAAGGTCGATATTGCTGTATTCCTTAAGTCTGATAAACTCACGGCAAAGGCTCTCCACCCTTTCGTAATGCTCGGGGTCGATAAAAAGCCCCAGCAGATGAAATTCCTTGCCCTCGTATTCGGTGGAAAGCTCGGTACCGCCTACGGCGGTAATTCCCTCCCTCTCTGCCTCACTGAGAAATTCGGGAAGACCGCTTACGGTGTTGTGGTCGGTGAGAGCGATTATGAGATTTTTCTTTTTCGCCTCGGCAACAAGCTGTGTCGGAGTGCTGCTGCCGTCGGAGTGATTAGTATGTGTGTGAAGATCGCAGTTCATTTCTTTCCTCTTTTTTTACGTCAAAGCATCGATACACAGCTTTATATTTGCATAACCCATACCGAGAATAAAGGCAGCTGCAAAAAGATCTATAACAAAGGAATCAATGCGCTTTGATAATGGATGGCGACGGAACAGGACAATGGGCTGACCGTAGCTCTCTATGTTATACATAACGTTTGCCGCAAAGGACGTAACGGCAGTCAGAAGATACAGTATCATCTGCAGGATACATATTGCGGGCAGGAGAGATTTTATAAATCCCAAAAGCAATAAAACGACCAGCGAGATAGGATAAACAATGGTAAACACACGGTTAAGATGATAGATAAAGCCTATATTGTGCTCCTCGTGTATGCTCTGATACCACCAGAAGTTCTTTGGCCCCTTCATTTTCCTTCTTAGAGCCCTTTCCCGTCTGTTAAGCTTGTTGCTCAGATAGTCGATAACGTTGAATCTGAAGCTGAAATAGTAAATCGGCGGAACAAGCATAAACAGAAGCGAGATAAAATAGTACATAGATACGTCGGCATCGTAAAGCTGAGGGTTTTCTATCATAAAGACAGACAGCAAAACTATAAGTCCGCCGCCCCCAAGACAGATAAGAGTCAGAATATGACCCAGATATTGCTTTATTATAGCTGCCACTATATTGAAAAGTCCAACGCCCATAACAAGACAGCCGATTATGATAAGTATGGGCCAACCGCCAACAAAGGAATCGTCGCCACGGATCAGCGTATAAACGAGAAAGCCTATAAGCGGCAGAATAAACGCAATCAGACCCAGAACGACGAGAAAAACATAGCCTATCGGGTGTTTTTTCTTAAACGCTCTGTCGGACTCGGGAGTAAAATAGCTGAGGATCTCAGCCTTTGATTTACTCTTTTTGTCTTTCATATTATTCCTCCGGTTGATCACTTAAAAGATAGGGCTTGATAAGCTCTGTCCAGACGGCAAGGCCTGTGGGATTTAAATGAAGGCCGTCGTCGCTGTATTCTTTGATAAGGTGGTTGTTTTCATCCGCAAGATGAGTGAAAAGATCGATATATGTAGCGCCCTTTTCCTCGGCAAGACGGCGGATATTTGCATTGATGCTTATAATCTTCGGGGTGGTCTCGGCTATCTTTACATGACCCGATTCCTCAATGTCGAAGTTCTGGGGGATTATGGACATACAGTAAAGATCGGTGTCGGGCAGATTGGTGTTTATATCATCGATTATCTGTCCGTATCTCTCCACTATACCCTCCTCGTCAAGTCCTCCGTTGATATCGTTGGTGCCAATCATCAGCACGACAACAGAGGGAGAAATATCGTAAAGTGAGAGCTTAAGGCGCCTGAGCACGCCGGATGTGGTGTCACCGCCAATACCACGGTTGTAGCAGGCGAGAGGCAGATCGGCATAGTGATCGTCAAGAATGTAAAGATCGGTTATGGAGTCGCCGATAAACACGATCTGTCCCTTGGCAAGATTTACGTTCTGCACTGAGTAGGACTGGCATTTGCTGTCATAATATTTCTGCATATCGGTACGGGTATCCTCGGGGGTGGCGCTGCCGCTTGCAAGCATAATAACGACCACGCTTAATGCGATTATGATCAAAAGCAGAAACAGAATTACCGTTTTGCTGTTTTTTAATATTATTTCTTTTATTCTCATTGTCTTCACCTTTTCGCCTTGATTTTAGTTCGTGTCAGGTCATAGCTTACGGAGAGCAGCCAGGATACCGTATCTGCGTCACAGCTGCCGTCAAGGGCGACGGTAAGCCAATGGGTCTTGTTCATGTGATAGGCTCGGAAGATGCCCGGCTCGATGCCGGCTATGGATTCGATGACCTCGGGAGCGCATTTCATATTCACAACGTCCACGCTTCCCTCACGGCCGGGAATGATCCTGCTGTATGAGATATTCATAGCGATAGCAAACCACTTTTTGCTGTCCTTATGGCGAAAGACTCCCGTCTCGAAGTCCTCCTCAAAGGGATAGTCCGCCCTGATGTCATATTGGTCAAGCACAAGCTCTTCAAATTCTTTTCTGGTCATAGCGCTTAGTCCTTTAGTCTTTTTCTTAATTATATCACAAAGGGATTTTCTTTGCAATATTTTTTTGGTCATAGCTGTTGATTTGAGGTAATATCGAAAAAATCAAAAAATTTTTTTATCAATTTTATTTGACAATAAAGCCTTATTTTTCAACGGATTTTCTTTCGCTTTGATTGTTGAGTGATAAAATCCTATGCCGAAATAATTAACATTTAGACGAAAAATGTTGCAAAACGCAAAAATCTGTGATATAATGTAATTTAAAATAACTTAAATTATTTAAAAATATTGAATAAATATGGAGACAGCTATGAAAAAATACGTTATTTTACCCGACGTTACCTGCGATCTTGATGCAGAGCTCCGTGAAAAATTCGGCGTTGTAGATTACCTCCCCGGATACGTTAACATTGACGGTGAGGAGATCCCCACTACTCTCGACTGGGAAAATATCAGCAGAGAAAAGTTCTATGCTACACTCGGCAATAAATCACACAAGGTTTCCAGCGCACCTGCAAGCCCCGAGGAGTATTATCAGTTCTTCAAGAAGTACGCAGATGATGGCTATGACATTATCAGCATGTCCCTCTCCTCCAAGATCAGCTCCACCTACGGCATTGCAGTAGGCGCCGCAGATCGCATCAAGGCAGACTATCCCGACTGTAAGATCGTTTGCATCGACACACTTCGTATGTCCGGCTCCTTCGGTCTTCTTCTCGCTTATGCCTGCGAGCTTGCGGGCCAGGGCAAGAGCTTTGACGAGGTGGTTGAATGGATCGAGATCAACAAGCATAGAGTTCATCAGATGGGTCCCATCGACGACCTTATGTTCATTGCACGCCGTGGAAGGATCTCCAAAGGTAAGGCATTTATGGGCAGCCTTGT
The DNA here is from genome assembly GCA_045536065.1 of Eubacteriales bacterium. Taxonomy (GTDB): domain Bacteria; phylum Bacillota; class Clostridia; order Oscillospirales; family CAG-272; genus UBA1740. The sequence continues at coordinate 6,388 of JAZSMV010000086.1, forward strand.
AGGTATCAAGCCTATGGGCGACTGTAACACCGACGGCTACGTTTCGGTTCTCGCAAAGGTCAAGGGTATTCCCAAGGCTCTTGAGGCAACCGTAGCATATATCAAGAGAATTGCAACCGACCTTGAGAATCAGTACATCTTCATTATGCACAGCGACCGTGAGAAGTACGCAAATCAGCTCAAGGCACTCGTTGAAGAAAAGATCAACTGCAAGGGCGTATACGTTTGCGACGTATTCAGCGGATGCGGTACAAATATCGGCCCCGGTATGATCGGTGCCTACTTCATGGGCGATCCCATTTCTGAAGACAACGAAAAAGAAAAGGAAGCGCTCCTTGCCGCAATAGAGGACATTTCAAAAAAATAATTACGGAGAACGACCTACGATGAAAGAAATCAACGGTACCAATTACCTGTTGGCGTTGCAGGGCGGTATAAAGAATCTTGATAATCACAGAAAGATTCTCAACGACCTTAACGTCTTCCCCGTTCCTGACGGAGATACAGGTACAAATATGGTAATGACGCTCAGATACGGTATGGAATCTGTTCGCAATATGACAGATGCACCCGTATCGAAAATCGCAGCATCCTTTGCTTCCTCTGCCGTTTACGGCGCAAGAGGAAACTCGGGAGTTATCGTTTCGCAATTTTTCAAGGGCATCTCTGAGGCACTCTCGGATAAGGAGTGCGTTGATGCTCAAGCGCTGTCACTGGCCTTTGATAAGGGTCGTGACGTTGCATATAAATCGGTTCTGAAGCCTGTTGAGGGTACTATGCTCACCGTCATCAAGGATGCCGCTCACGCAGTTTCTGCGGCGTTGCCTCTGGACAGCGTTATTGAAGCCGTGAAAATTTTCCTTGATGAAGCAAGACTTTCGCTTGCCAGGACGCCTATGCTCCTTCCCATACTTAAGAAGGCAGGCGTTGTTGACAGCGGCGGATCGGGTATCGTATTCTTCTTCGAGGGTGTTTATAAGCAGCTTATCGGCGAGGAGATCGAGGCTCCCCACGAGCATCAGCAGACCGAGATAATCGACCTGTCACGCTTCAACACAAGCACGAAGTTCGATTACGGCTACTGCACTGAGGGCCTTATTCAGCTCTGTCAGCCGCCCGAGAAGTTTAATCTCTCGGACTTCAGCGCAGAGCTTGGACGTATAGGCAAATCGGTGGTTGCCACTCTCGAGGGCGACAAGGTGAAGATCCACGTGCATACGAAGGATCTGGGTGCTCTTATGCGCCTTTGCCAGTCCAAGGGTGAGTTCCTCACTATTAAAATTGAAAACATGACCGTTCAGAATATGCAGCTTCAGCCCAAGCCCCACGAGCCCGAGAAATTTCTGGTAAGCGAGCTTGACGGTGAATGTGATTTCGGCGTTGTCGCTGTCGCCAGCACCGAAACGGTTCAGAAAATGTTCGCAGAGATGGGCGCTGACGTTGTAATTCTCAGCGACATTGCTCCCTCCTCCCAGGACTTTATGGACGCCTTCACGCTTGTAAAGAAAAAGGATATTTTCGTATTCCCCAATAGCTCCAATTCCATTCTGTCCTCCATGCAGGCGGCAGGATTCTACAAGGATGCAAGAGTTACGGTGCTCAATTCCCGCTCCGTATCCGACTGCTATGCGGCGCTGTCCACTATGACCTTTACCTCTACCTTTGCCGAGGCTTTGTCTACTGCGAAGGATTCTATCTCCGAGCTTTACGGGGTTGGAATCTATCACGCTACCAAGGACACACGCTTTGGCGACAAGGAGATAAAGAAAAATCACTTCTTCTCTCTGGCAGATAAAAGCATTATCTCCGTGGCAAAGAGCCTTGAGGAGGTAACGCTTGAAACGGTTAAATCTGCCTGTGAATCTGGTGAGTACAGTCTGCTTAACATCTTCTGCGGACAGGATATGTCCTACGAATACGTGGAGCATCTGAAATCTAAAATTGAAGGTCTTGGCTATGATTTCGAGATCGCTTCGGTTCATACCGACGAGGCGGGATACAGCCTGCTTCTGTCCTTCTCATAATACACCGGGAGTGTGACAAAATGAAAAAAATAACTAACAGAAAGCACCTTATATTTTACGGCGCATCCGGTTTAGGTGTAAATATGCTTAATATTATCGTGGGCTCATATCTCTGCTCGGCTCTTATGACCGGCGGCTTTGATTCTCACGTTGAAAACTGGACCTATATTAACAAGACCCTGGTCGTTGCGGGTCTTTGGGCGGTTCTCCGCTTTATCGCAAAGGCATTCGACGGAGTTATCGACCTCCCTCTCGCAGCCTTCGCAGATAAGATCCACAACAAGTTCGGACGCAGAAAGACGGCTATTCTTATCGGTCTTATTCCTACCGTCGTTTCCTACTGTCTGTTCCTTGTTCCGCTTAATCCCTTCGAGAGTATTCTTAATACCATCTGGTTCGGCGGACTTCTTATAATCTTCTATGCGTGCTACACGCTGACAATGCTGACCTACTATGCAACCTTCTCTGAGGTTTGTAAGGATGAGAGCGATGCGCTCTTCCTCTCCAACACAAAGTCCATCTTCGACGTTGTATACTTTGCTTTAAGCTTTGCTCTCGTTCCTCTCTTCGTATCCCTCGGAATCAATATCCGTATTATTGCGCTGATATTCCTTCCTCTGGTGCTTACAATGCTCATTCCCTTCTTCCTTCTTAAAGAGGATCAGAACGTTGAGAGAGAGATCGAGCCTCTTACTCTTGGAAAATCCCTTGCGGTATCCTTCAAGAACAAGACCTTTATTTATTGGATGATCACCATCTCTATTATGACTATCGGTCTTCAGCTCTTCCTCGGCGGTATCAACGAGCTCTTCTCCACCACAGGCCTTAATATGACCGTGGTTATGGCATCTGCCTTTGCGCCTGTGCCTCTGACCATTATGATCTATAACAAGCTTGTTAAGAAGTACGGTCTGGGTCTTGGATATAAGGTAGTGCTGCTGGTATTCTCCTTCGGTATGGTGGTTATGCTTCTCTGCTACTATCTCAGCAAGATAGGCGTGGATATGCTTATCGTAACCCTTATCGCAGCGGTAGGCGGCGCTCTTATTTCGTTATCTATCGGAGCATTCTTCTCAATCACATACACCGTTCCCACCAACCTTGCCCAGAGAGAGCTTGCGCAGAACGGAAACAGCGTTTCCGGTATGTATTTTGCAGTTCAGGGTCTGTTTGAGGGCATTGCGGCAGGTATTGCTACCGGTCCCATTCTCACCTTCCTTAAGGATAAGGACGTTATATATCTGCTTCCCATAATAGTTATCGTATGCTGTATCGTGGCATTCTTCCTTTCCTTCAGGTTCCCCGATTCTATCAAGTATATGAGTAAGAACGTGGAAATGTCTAAAAAGGCAAAAGAATGAAAGTAATTATCTACGAAATAGCCAGAATTATCGGTCTGATAACCGGCTATCCAGCACAGCTTCTACTTTTCAAGCGCAGAACATATTATGAATACGGAGAGGATGGGAGGCGCACCAATCTGTTTAAGGGCGGAAAGCTGATCATCAGCAACCATTTCAGCATGCTTGACTACGTGCTTACCTCGTTTGTCGTCTTCCCGAGAAAGCTTAATGCGGTATCGGGCGAGGATCCCTATAAGATCCCCTTCTTCCGCTGGGGAATGAAGTTCTTCGGCACTATCAAGGCCGACCGTATTACAAGAAGCATGCGCTTTATGGACGAGTGCGTTAAGGTTATCAAGGACAAGGGTCAGCTCTGCCAGATCTTCCCCGAGGGACACAATACTCCCGACGGCAAGATCCACGAATTCAAGCACAGCTATCTTGTAATTGCCTACCGTGCAGGCGCTCCCATAGTTCCTATTGTTACCGACGGAAATTACGGTTTGTTCAAGCGTGCCAGCGTTATCGTCGGACAGGAAATAGATATTTCAGGCTTCTTTACCCCCGGCTTACGCACGCCTCCCCGTGCAGAGCTTGAGGTAGCAAACGAATACGTATTCAACAAGGTTCTTGCGCTTCGACAGGAGCTGGAGGACCGAAAAAATAAGAAAAAACGGAAAAACAAAAAATGATTGAAATAATTACCCATCCCGCCTTTATCTGGACGGTGGTTGGTCTAGTTGCCGCAGGACTTCTTCTAATCCCGGTTTCGTTCATTGTAGCATCCTACCTTGTTTATACCATGACTCTGCGCAAAAACAGCGAGGATCAGTGGTCGAGAGATCTGCCCAGCAGTCTTGACCCTATGTCAATGGCAATGTATGAGGCAGGACAGGAGTGGGCTAAAGAGAACGCCCACCGTATGTCCGAGGTACATACTGTAAGAGACGGGCTTAATCTATACGGAGAATACTACGATTTTGGTTCGGACAGATGCACCGTTATTCTCTCAGGCAGAACCGAAACGCTGAAATACGGATATTACTTCGCAATTCCCTATTCAAAATACGGCACGAATATTCTCGTGCTTGACCCCAGAGCTCACGGAAAGAGCGAGGGAAAATTCAACACAGTAGGCTTTGAGGAGAGCGAGGACCTTCTCGTATGGCTCGATCATATCAAAAAGGAAAAGGGTGTTAAGTCCTTTATCCTTCACGGCATCTGCATCGGTGCAGGCGGCGGTATGCTGGCTCTTACCTCCGGCAGAGCCCCCGACTATATTGAAGCTATCGTAACCGAGGGAATGTTCCCCAACTTCAGCGAATCGATGAAGAATCATCTCATCGAAAGAAAGAAGCCTGTATTTATTATGAACGACCTTATAGACCTCTGGATGAAGCACTATACCGGTCATTCAATGAAAAAAGGTCCCATAGACGTTATTTCCCGTCTTGACCGTCCCCTGCTTATGCTGCATAGCAAGGAGGACAATTATTCTACTCCCGAATATGCGCAAAAGCTTTTTGACCTTGCCGGTTGCGAGAAAAAGAAGATAGTCTGGTTCCCTCACGGCAAGCACTCCATGCTTCGTATCACCGATACCGAGAAGTATGACAAATCAATCGAAGAATTTTTAAATGAAATAACTAATACGGTAAAGGAGAAATAATATGTTTTGCAAACATTGCGGAAATCAACTTGATAATGATGCAAGCTTCTGCCCTAATTGCGGAAAGGTTATAGGTAATGGCTCCTATGAAGAGCCCGCTTACACAAATCCTGCTCCTGCATACAAGGCAGTAGTTGACGAGCAGAAGGAGAGACTTGGCGGAGCGGTGCTTAAGAACGCTATACTCGGTATGGCCTTTGCGTGCACGCTGTTCCTTTCCTGGTTAGGCCTTATTTTCTCTATCAAATCAAGATCCAAACTTACGACCTATCTCAATATATACGGCAAGACCGACGGACGTGCAACCGTAGGTAAGCATCTCGGCAAGGCAGCGCTGATCGTAAGTATCGTTATGCTCGCTATTCTTGTCTTCTATATTCTCTTGATTATTCTCACCACTCTGGGCATTAGCGATGCAATTTACGACAGCGGTATATATTTCTGATTTTTTGTCAACAGTAAAAGCATAATATTTTTCCACGGCTGAAGGAGCAAAAATGATCGACGCATTACTTGCATCCGCCGTGGGTGTGGGAGTCGCAACTGCGACTGCTACGGCTATTACGTACAAGCACCTGTTTGTGCGGTGTAACCGTCCCGATTATGCTCTTACACCCGGCGAATATTGCTATTCTCGCGTGAAGGACAGACTTTCACGCGAGAAATTTTTTTATAATATAAAAGGTAAAAAGCTTTGCGGATATTACTACCCTACGGAAAAATGCTGGGGCATTGCAGTCTTTTGCCACGGAATGAGATCTGGGGCTGACGATTATATCCCGCTTATCGAGCAGCTGGTGCTTTCGGGAGTGAGCGTTTTTGCCTACGATTGCACAGGGACCTATGACTCTCCCGGTAAAAATACCGTGGGAATGGGTCAGCAGGTGGTGGATCTGAAATTCACCGTTGACTATCTCACCTCACGCACAGAGCTTCGCCGACTTCCGATATTTCTGATAGGTCATAGTTGGGGCGCTTATGCTTCGGCGGCGGTGCTATCCTTAGTGAACTGCGTCAGCGGCTGTGTCGCCATCGCCGGAATGAACAACGGAACTGATATTATGGTAGCAAAGGCGAAGGAGATGATAGGTCCGCTGGCATTCATTTCAAGACCTGTGTTCCTTGCCTGCCAGAAGCTTGCCTTCGGCGACTACGTAGATCTTACCGCTGTCGACGGAATAAACAGCTCGGGCGCTTCTACCCTTATCGCTCACGGCATTGGGGATCGGGTTGTAAGGTTTAACGGGCAGTCCATAATCGCAAAGAGAAGGAAGATAACCAATCCGTCCGTTAAATATTATATTGGAAAAGGACTAAGGAGCGGTCACAGCGATATTATGTATTCCGAGGAGGCGATCGCTTACCGAATGGAGATACAAAGCGAGATTTTGCTTCGTGAGATGAAGACAGGGCGGCGACTTTCTGCGAATGATAAAGCGGAGCTCTATCGCAGTATAGATCATAGGCTTTACAGTCGGCCCAACAGAGAGCTTGTGGAATTGATTATCTCCACCTTTCGTGAAGGATTATAAAAGGTTAAAAAGCAGCCTGAAAGGGCTGCTTTTTGCTTATTAAATTTTCTATTGCCAATCGGCTCGTTATGTGATATAATGAAATTGATTTAACAAGAAAACCAGAGAGAAAGAGGGCAAAAGCAGAATGAAATACAAATTAAGTAAAGAATACTTTCCATTTTCCCACTTTAAGCCGCCTATCAGCAAAGGATTTCTCAAGCTGACGGTGCCGTTTATGAAGCCACCGAAATACCTGTTTAAAAGTCCGCTGGTAGACGTAAGCAGACACTCGGTGAAAAGCTTTGACGGTGAAGAGATCGAGTGCCTTATGATCTCTCCCAAAGGTATCGGAAAGGGTGTTCCCTGCCTTGTTTATCTTCACGGCGGAGGCTTTGTAATGGGGGCCGCCGATTACCATTATAAGAATTCTATCCTTTATGCAACCGAGCTTGGCTGTAAGGTTTTGTTCGTGGATTACAGACTTGCGCCCGATCATCCTCATCCTATATTTTTTGAGGACTGCTATGCGGCGACATGCTGGGCCTACGACAATGCCGAGAGCCTTGGAATAGATAAAGCACGTATCGGTGTGGGCGGCGACAGCGCAGGCTCTACTCTTTCGGTCGGCGTCTGTATGATGGCGAGAGATCACTCTCACCCAATAAGGCTCGCCTTTCAGATGCTTCCCTACCCCTTCCTTGATGCAAGAAATAACAGCGAATCCTGTAAGAAATTTACAGATACGCCTATGTGGAATTCCAAGCTGTCAACACGGATCGCACCGCTGACTAACGTTAAGAGAGAGGATCCCGGCTACTTCTATTACTCGCCCGTTGAGGCTGAAAGCTTTGAGGGATTGCCTCCCGCCTACATAGAGACCGCAGAATATGACTGTCTCCATGACGACGGAATTCTCTATGCAAAAAAGCTTCGTGAGGCAGGCATCGAGGTCACGCTCAACGAAACCGTCGGCACAATGCACGGCTTTGACATTGCGCAGAAGGCGCAGGCTACAAAGGATGCTCTTGCGGAGAGAATCAAGTTTATGAGGAAGTATTTTTGAGCTTGAAGCAACAGACAGTTGCTTGAAAATCCCCTTGGTATGTGGTAGAATTATGTCACAAAAAGAGGAGGTATGGTGAAATATGCAAACAAAAGATGTCATTTTAAGCCTTAGAACGCAAAAAAGATTGTCTCAAGAGGAGCTTGCGAAAAAAGTTTTCGTAACAAGACAGGCGGTTTCACGATGGGAAACCGGAGAGACGGTGCCCAACACCGAAACACTGAAGCTGCTCTCAAGGGAGCTTGACGTTTCCATCAACACACTGCTCGGCTCGCCGAGAGAGCTCGTTTGCGAGTGCTGTGGTATGCCACTTGAGGATCATAATATCAGCAAGGAAATTGATGGATTTTTCAACGAGGAATACTGTCGCTGGTGCTATTCGGGAGGCGAATACACTCTGGATTTTTGGCGCATGTATGACGGAAATCCAAGCAGGGAGGACTTTGAAGCATTCAAAAGTCGACTTATTCGTGAGTTCAACGAGCTTTTATGCAATATGAAATTGCCGCCTGTGAAGGATCTTAACGTGCTGTCAGGCGAGTTTATAAATATGGAATACACCCTGTCAAACGGACAAAAGGTGAAATTTCTTGATGACAATGCCACCTATCTCGGAAGTCAGCTCGAGGGTAATAACGGCCGATGCTATGGAATCGCCGCAAATATGGATTTGCTTCTGATCTGCTCTTATGGCAAGGATGGAGAGGATCCCAGACTTGAGGTGTATAAGAAAAGATGAAAGAAGCCGTGAATGAGGAGTGATGGGATGATAACCTCTGACTGAGGCAAAAAAACGAGCTTGGAAGAGGGGTATTCATCTTTGATGAAGATTTTTCGCTCAGCTACTAGTGAGCCAGCTCCCTGATGGCTTACGCTCAAATACGAACCCCATTCTGCGACTCGGAGAGTCACAGAGGGGCGTTAGAATCCACTTCTGAAGAGGGGTATGGCTAGCGTGCGGTTAATTTGTGGTAGGCGCTATGCTTCAGTACTAAGCCGATGGTATTCCCACGCAATACGCCAGATACCGCCAAAGGCGGTATGCGAACCCTTCGGGTTCGGTCACTCGCCCTGTGACAAAGGAAATGAGGGGTATTCATCTTTGATGAAGATTTTTCGCTCAGCCACTAGTGAGCCAGCTCCCTGATGGCTTACGCTCAAATACGAACCCCATTCTGCGACTTGGAGAGTCGCAGAGGGGCGTTAGAATCCACTTCTGAAGAGG
>JAZSMV010000093.1:0-11279 GCA_045536065.1 Eubacteriales bacterium
AAGCAGTTTTAAAAGAATAGATTTTTTCATAATCAAGCCAATTTTTTTGAGGAATATGCGGATATTTAAGAAAAAATTGGCGATGAGTAGGGAGAAATCTATCTTTTAAAACCTTGTTGGTTCGACTACCTTACGGCTAACTGCCCGAAATTTTGGCGGTGAAAAGTCTAAAAGACTTTTCGACATATTATGATTTGTATTGACAAAAGGAAAATTTAACTGTATAATTATTATATAAAACGAAAAAAGGAAAAGGAAAAATGAAGATATTACACACCTCAGACATTCATCTTGACTCCCCCCTTACCTCCAGGCTGCCCTCCGACAAGGTGAGGGAAAGACGCCGTGAGCTGCTCTCAGGCTTCGGCAGGCTGGTTGAGGAGGCAAAGACCTTTGGCGCAGAGGCGATAATTATCGCAGGCGATCTCTTTGACTCCGACAGAGTGTCAAGAAAGGCGCTTGACACCGCCCTTAATATTATCGAGGAGGAGAGAGCTATCACCTTCTTCTATCTCCAGGGCAACCACGAGGGCGATGCGCTTATGACCTCGGGAAGAGTTATGCCCGATAACCTTAAGACCTTCGGCAGAGAGTGGACCTACTACCGAATGGGTGATGTGACCGTGGCAGGCAGAAGCGAGATATGCGAGGGTATTTTTGACAGCCTTTCCCTGCCCGAGAATGGAAAAAATATAGTTGTGCTTCACGGCGAGCTTCGTGACAGAAGCGCCTCTCCCGAGGCAATCGGTATTCGTGAGGCGGCGGGAAAAAATATAGATTACATGGCGCTTGGTCACTATCACAGCTATCAGGCAGAGGCCATAGACGACAGAGGTGCGGCGGTTTACAGCGGCACTCCCGAGGGTCGAGGCTTTGACGAGGTGGGTGACAAGGGCTACGTTATCCTCTCTACCGACTCGGCGAGAATTCTCCATAGCTTCCGCAGCTTCGCAAAGAGAAGACTGCACATAGTTCCCCTGGAGCTTGACGGAGCGACCAAGACGGTGGAGATCGGCGAGAGAGCAGAGAGAGCTCTCCGTGGCATAGGCTATGGCGATATTGTAAGGCTTGAGCTGTGCGGCAGATACCACCCCAATCTCTGGAAGGATACCGAGTCGCTTTACCGTGACTTTGCAAGCAGATTCTACTATTTCGAGATCAAGGACAGCTCCAAGATGGCAATTAACCCCGAGGACTATAAGCACGATATGTCACTTAAGGGTGAGTTTATAAGAACGGTCAGCGCAGACGATACGCTTGACCAAGAAACCAAGGAAAAGATAATCGCCTGCGGCATTAATGCGCTGATGGGCGAGGAGCTTTTTGAGGCTTAAGCAGGAGGGACAGATGAAGTTAATTGAATGTTACGTCGAGAATTTCGGCAAAATAAGTAAACAGCGGTTCGACTTCCGTGACGGTCTTAACTGCATTAAGGGTGATAACGGCTGGGGTAAGACCACTCTGGCGGCATTTATCAAGGTTATGCTCTACGGTATGAGCGACACCAAGAAGCAGAGCCTGGAGGAGAACGACAGACGTCACTATCTGCCCTGGCAGGGCGGTGTTTGCGGCGGAAGTCTGACCTTCTCGGCAGGCGGAAAGACCTACCGTGTGGAGAGGACCTTTGCCACCAAGGCGGCTGACGACAGCTATACCCTCTACGATACGGCGACAGGCAGACCCTCGGCTGATTTTCCCGAGACGCTGGGCGAGAGCCTGTTCGGTATTGATGCCGACGGCTTTGAGAGAACGGTATTCCTCTCCGAGCGTGCCCTCACCCCTAAGAGCGATAATAAGTCCATTCCCGCAAAGCTGTCCGACCTTGTTGGCTGTGACGGCGACATCGGCAGTATGGACGAGGCTATGAAGAGGCTTGAGGACAGGAGAAAGTTCTATCAGAAGAAGGGTGGCTCGGGCGAGCTGGCGGCAGTACAGGCGCAGATCAACGAGCTGACAAGAAAGCTATCCGCACTTGACGAGATAGAGGTCGAGGTGGACAAGGCGCATCATAAAATGCGTGATATTTCCTCCAAGATCGAGGCGGCGAGAGCCGAGGCGAAGGTTATTCTTGCCGAGAGAGAAAAGGCTACGCTCCGTGCCGCAGAGGTGAACTACGAGAAGCAGTACAAGGAGATGAAGGCATCTCTTGAGGACAGCATACAGAGAAGAACGGCGGTAAGCCAGCCCTTCGGTGCGGATATTCCCACCCACGACGATATTAACGAGGCAAGTTATAAGGCTACCGAGGCGAAAAATCTCCTTGAGAGCGCAACAGATACCCCCGAGATCCGTGAGTTCAAGGCTCTGTCGGGAAAATTCGACGGTAAGGTAGAGCGCTCGCAGATAGAGACCGCAAGATCGGCTATCGACTCTGTAAAAAAGATAGGCGAAAGACAGGCTGACCCAAGGCTTATCAAGGCGAAAAGAGTATTCTCGGGCAGAGTTCCCTCTGCGAGCGCCATAGAGGATATGGAGAGGCTTGTAAATAATAAAAAGATCAAGACTCCCATAGGGCTTATTATAGCATATATTATCTTTGCCGCCTGCGTTATTGCAGGAGTGCTTGTGCAGTCGCTTCAGTCTCTGCTTATCCCCCTAGGCGTTGTGGGTATCCTTGTGATGCTGATAATCAATATCGTCATAAGCGGCAGAGCAAAAAAGCAAAGACAGGCGAAGATCGACGGCTTCTTTGACACTGTATCCGGTGTTAAGGTAAATAGCGACGAGGAGGCTCTTACAAGACTTTCGGATATGAAGGAGCTGCTGCCGGTTATTCTTAACGAGGAGAGCCTTGATACCGAGGAGCTTATGAGGGTTATCACATCTCTTGTAAATCTCTTCCCCGAGCATTACGGCAGAGAGCCTATCGGTCAGGCAGAGGCTATTATCAAGGAATATGACAGATACGCCGAGATGGCGCTTGCAGAAAGATATATGTCGGGCGACCGTGAGGCGAGAGCTATGCGTGCCGCAAGGCTTCAGGCTGATGCGGACAGATTCTTAGCAAGATTCAAGACCAGAGGTCAGGATCCCTTCGGCGAGCTGAGATATGCTCTTACCGAGTATGAGAGGCTGACCGCCGAGATCCAGGCAAAGCGCTCGGAGATAACAAGGCTGGAGAGCCTTTACAAATTCGGCGAGGGCAATCAGCATAAGGCTGAGATGGATATTGCCGAGCTTGACCGCCGCCGTGCCGAGAACGAAAGGCTGGTCAGTGAGCTTAGCCGTGAGTTTACCCTCACCGAGAGAATGTATCACACCTACCTTGAGGAGCTTGACGGCCGTGACGAGCTTACTATGAGAAAAGATGAGCTTGAGGAAAAGCTGGCTAAGGATAAGGACAACTACGAAACGGTAGTGCTTACCAAAAAGTATATTAATCTTGCGAAGGACAGCATGAGCGCAAGATATCTTGGCAAGACCAAGGCGGGCTTTATGAAATACGCCGAGAAAATCGGCGGTATCACAGGCGAGAGCTTTGAGATGGACACCGACTTCGGCATTACCAAGCAGGAGGGCGGCGCCACCAAGAATATCGAGGCTTACAGCCGTGGCACAAGAGATCTCTTTAACATAGCGGCAAGGCTTGCTCTTGTGGACTCGCTGTACGAAAAGGAAAAGCCCTTTATCATCCTTGACGATCCCTTCACCGCCTTTGACGATCAGAAGACCGATGCGGCACTGAAGCTTATGAAGGAATTCGCAAAGGACAGACAGGTTATATACTTCACCTGTTCCAAGTCCAGAAGCGTATAAAAAGGCTTGACAAAAGCAAAAATGTTATGTATAATTAATTGACCGAGTGGGGCCGTTGCGCCGTATGTTGGCGAAAGCTGTTACGGCGAGGAAAGTCCGGGCATCACAGAGCAGGATAACGGATAACGTCCGCCGGAGGCGACTCCCGGGAAAGTGCAACAGAAATAAACCGCCACGACTGTTTTATAGAAGGCATAAAAAATCGCCTAACCCAAGACCATGACCACGGCTGATTTAGAGTGGGCAGAAGGCTTGAATTTTGTGTCGCCGGGCGTAGTTACCTACGTCAAGACCAAAATTCGAGACTATGGGCGAAGCGCAGTTCTGCCCTCTCTAAAGCAGTCGTGGTAAGGATGGAAAGGCGAGGTAAGAGCTCACCCTCTCCTATGGTAACATAGGTTAGCTGTAAACCCTATCCGATGCAACACCTTGATATTTCGGGATTCGTCCCGACGAGCTGCTCGTACGTTTCATGGTGGCAGAGCCCTTTTGGCTTGAACTGCGGAGCAATTCGCAGTGAAGATAGATGACGGCTGCTTATTTTCTTTGAAAATAGGTACAGAACCCGGCTTACAAGCTCGGTCAATTTTTTAACTTATAATCGACGCCTTCATATACTGATGGCGTCGGGTTTTCTTTTTTTAGAGAAAGTAACTTGACTTTTGAAAAAAGTAGCTTGACTTTTGAGAAAGTAACTTGACGGACGAAGAAAAATGCTATATAATAAGGAATGGTTTATTATGCTTCGTTCAATGATAAGTCGGGGCTGCTCTGTCTCGTTTTTCGGGGTTGGCAGGTCAAATATTTCGCTGCTCTCCGCCCTGCCCCTTCAAAATTGCAGAGTGACGATCAGGTCGGATAAGAAAATCGACAGGTCTCTTCTGCCAAAGGGCGTCTCTATCGAGAGAATTTTCGAGGGAGAGAGGGCCCTTTGCGATATAAATGAGGATATTATATTTTTCTCGCCGTCGGTTCGGCGGGAGAGAGCCGAATTTCAGGCGGCAAGGGAGCGAGGGGTGATATTTTCCTCGGATGCCGAGCTGTTTTTCGAGGAGAACAAGGCGCCCGTCTTTGCCGTCACAGGCTCGGATGGGAAAAGCACTACCGCTACTCTTATAAGCCTGCTTTTACAGGCTGGCGGTGTGAGAAGCGAGCTTATCGGGAACATCGGCAGGTCCATGACCGAGGCGCTGTCAAGAGGTGCAGAGGCTTACGTTTGCGAGCTGTCAAGCTTTATGCTACAATATATTTCCCCACCCTCTGTGCGTGCATGTATCACTAATATTACTCCGAATCATCTTGATTGGCACGAGAGCCTTGGGGAATATAAGAAAACAAAGCTTGCAGTAGCGAAGAAGTGCGATGGGCTGGTAATTTCGGAGGAAAATCTTGAAATTTCGGGCGCATACGCAATAGCCTGCGACAGGTCGGATTTCAAGGCGCTTCGCAAGAGGTATGATGCCGAGCTTTATATAACGAGCGAGGGTGGATACATCTGCAAAAACGGTGCGCCGATCCTAGCGCTTGAGAATGTGCGACGGAAAGAGCGGCATAATATAAAAAATTTAATGATGGCGATAGCTATGACCGACGGATACGTAGGTTATGATGGTATTCGCTCTGTGGCAGAGAGCTTTTGTGGACTTGAGCACAGATGCAAAACGATTCTGTCACTTGACGGGGTGGACTATATCGACTCATCCATCGACTCAACGCCTGCAAGGACTGTGGCAACGCTGACCTCGCTTGACCGACGGGTCGTTATCCTTCTCGGCGGCAGAGGCAAGGGGCTTGACTACCGAGAGCTTTTGCCGGCGCTTCGCAAATATGCCGCTTATACGGTTATTGCGGGCGAGAATGCCGAGGAGATTTATAAGGCTGTGGGTAAAGAGGTGAAGGTCCAGGTGCTACCCGACTTTAATTCAGCAGTGGAGCGTGGAATTGAACTTGCAAAAGAGGTGGGAGCGCTGCTCCTATCCCCTGCGTCAACCAGCTTTGATATGTTCAAAAATTACGCCGAGCGAGGCAAAAAATTTAAAGAAATTGTGCTAAAATGGCACAATATGACAATATAAGTTTACAAATCATAGAGAAAGAAGTAGAAAAAAGTGAAACAGATCTATCTTGACAACAGCGCAACAACAAAAATTTGTGACGAGGCGCTAAACAAATATCTTGAGATCTCAAGGGAGTGCTACGGCAATCCCTCCTCTCTGCACGCACTTGGGTTTGATGCGGAAAAGCAGCTTAACTCTGTGAGAGAGCAGGTGGCGGCATCGCTTGGTGCAAAGGGTGCGACGGTGGTGTTCACCGCCTCGGGAACCGAGGCTAATAACCTTGCCATCATCGGCAGAGCGCTCTCTAAGGAGAGATACAGACGTGGTGCGAAGATCATTACCACTATGGGCGAGCACGCATCTGTTGACGGTCCTCTGGATATGCTGTCGGCTATGGGCTTTAAGGTGGTGAGAATTTCCACCGCAAATGGCGAGATAGATATGGAAATGCTGACAAATGAGCTTACGAAGGAGGTTATTTTAGTCAGTATGATGATGGTTAACAACGAGACCGGCGCACTTTACGACACCGAGCGTGTGGCGAAGCTGATGAAGGCGAGATGCCCCGAGGCGTTTTTACATATCGACGCAACCCAGAGCTATCTGAAGATCCCCTTCACCAAAGCAAAGTGCGGTGCGGATATGATAACCCTTTCTTCCCACAAGATCGAGGGACCCAAGGGCGTGGGCGCTCTGCTTATTGACGGCGCCGTTATGAAGGCACGTGGACTTTCGCCGCTCATTCTCGGCGGCGGACAGGAGGGCGGTCTGCGCTCGGGAACCGAAAACGTGCCCGGCATCTGCGCCTTCGGTGAGGCTGTAAGGCTGGGTTCGCTTGCGGTGAGAGAGCGCTATGCCTATCTCTCGGGGTTGAAAAATTACCTTATCGAGAGAATTGAGGGCGAGGGCGAGCTCTCGGAGATCTCTGTTGTAAAGCCTATCGCATCGGCGCCCCATATAGTTAATATTATTCTGCCGAAGATCAAGAGCGAGACTATGCTTCACTATCTCTCAAGCCTTGGAATATACGTTTCCAGCGGATCTGCCTGCTCCTCAAACGGCGCTCATCTGTCCAGCGCCCTGACAGCCTTTGGCAGAAGCGAGAGCGAGGCGGACACCTCTATACGCATCAGCCTTTCCCATAGAAATACAAGAGAGGATATCGACGGACTTATCGAGGGACTTATATCGGGTCTTAAAAGGCTGTCGAGAATGAAATAATGGCTAATATTACGCTAATAACCGTCGGCACGCTGAAGGAGAATTATCTCAAGGATGCGGTAGCCGAATATAAAAAAAGGCTCTCGCAGTATGCAAGAGTTGACGAGGTGAATATTAAGGAGGAGCGCATCGCAAACGAGGATGACGGAGCCGAGATAAAGCGTGCTCTTGAATGCGAGGCAGACAAGATCCTCGCCGCAATTCCCAAGGGAGCCGGCAAAATTGCCCTTTGCGTCGAGGGAAAGCAATATGACTCGGTGGCGCTGGCAGGCCTTATCGGCAGAATGTGTGACGAAAGCGGCAAGATCGCACTGATAATCGGCTCGTCCCACGGCCTCTCCGACAGGGTAAAGCGTGAATGTGACGTCAGGCTTTCGGTATCTGCCCTCACCTTCCCTCACCAGCTGATGAGAGTCGTGCTGTACGAGGCGCTCTACCGATCCTTTACAATTCTGGCAGGTAAAAGGTATCATAAATAAACAGAAAACGCAGTCTTTAATAGGACTGCGTTTCTTCTTTAGGGAAAGATTTCGACATAGAGGCATTTGAATAGGCTTTATTGCCCGTCACCTCACGGATTATCTCGATAAAGGGTGGCATTTCTACCACTCTCTCACGGCTGTCAAGCTCGGTTTCCATTATGGCGGTGCTTCGCCACTGGGGGTAAATGTCGATCTCGAAGGTCTGCCCAAGGTAGATAAAGGTGTGACGGATCTTAATGATTGGCTCGGTGCCCTCAAGGGGGGAGGAGGCAAGATTGTCAAATTCTTCCCTTCCGAGCTCCCTCTCTGTCTCTCTTGAGGACATACCGTCAATGCGAAGCTTTGTGGTTTCAATATAGAGGGTGCGGTCGGGATATTCACGACGGCGGATGCGACGGGTCTCGCCCTGCTCCGAGGGGAGATAGATCTGCAGAATTTTGCTCTCGGTGTGGCTCTGCTGTGCGTATATCTTGTCAAGATCGGGAAGCTTTATAATATACTTGCGCTCGATCTCTATTCCTATTGTTTCTTTATGCTCCATTGCGGCTACCCCCTTTCTTTTACCTTGATTTTAGCATAAAAGAGGTAGGTTTTCAAGTCGATTTTGCTTTTTTTATTGACTTGGGGGCCGCTTTATGATAAAATTAAGCTGTAAATGAGTTTTGCGGAGGTTCAAAATGGAAATCAAGACACCCGATACCGAGAAAATAGAAGAAATCAAGACGGGAACTTGCCCCGATGAGATCGAGGAGATCCCCGAGGAAGAAATCCCTACCGAGCCTGAGGCAATAGACGAAGCCGAGTCCGAGGAGGTGGAGTGGGTCGCCGTAAAGAAGCATAAGAGCGAAAGACAGGTGGAGGAGGAGCAGAGCGACAGCGTTCCCGAGCCCGAGATCCTGCCCGAGCCCATAGAGGAGCCCGCCCTCGAAGTTATTTCCGAGGAAGAAATCCAGCCGCTCGAGGTTGTGGAGGACATCTCCCCCTCGTCAAAGGATCTGGCGAAGAAGGCAAAGCAGGCGAGAAAGGCGGCACGCAAGGAGGTCAAGGAAAACGAGGTCGACAACGAGGACGACGGCAGTATTTTCAAGACGAAAAGCTTCCGCAGAATATGGAATCTTGTCAGCTTTATTCTGCTGATCGCAGCCATTGCCCTGCCCGTCAGCCTTCTGATCTACATAATTTTGCATTACTTCCTTTAATATATAAAAGGGAAATTAAAAGACGGAGTTTAGCGTGTTATCCTTAACGGAGAACACGCTAAAACTAAGTTTGCCCTTTGGTCAAGTGAAGTTATCTTCGATAGTGAAGTTTACTTCGTGAGTGAAGTTTAGCCTGACGGCGAAGTGATGGGCAAACTTAACTTCACTTGTGCGTAGCACAAACTTCACTGCGTAGCAACTTCACTTTTGCGGTAGCAAAAACTTCACTAACAGAAAAAGAGATAACATTTCGGCTACGAACCGATTTGTTATCTCTTTTTCTGTTGTTATAAGCTGAACTTTTCCTTGATCATCTGCGCAACCAAATCGGGCGCAAGGCTTGTGTTGTCGATGCGGATATAGTTTTCAAAGGGGATCTCACCCTGCTCGCTTACAAGTCGGTGATTAGTGTCCTCGTTTATTACCCTGCGGTCAGAGGCGGCGGTGTCACGCTTTGACGCCTTGTTTTTAAGGCGGTTTTCGGTCTTGTTCCGCTCCAGGCGAACAGCCTGATCGGCTATAAGCTCCACGCAGTAGACTTCGTCAAATTTTGACGTAACGCTCAGCAGATATTCAAGATCAGACGGCATATCGAAGGCCCACATATAAGTAAAGATCATACCCTCGTTATCGCTTTGCAGAAATTCCTCAAAGACAACCTCACGCAGACGGCTGATAACCTTGCCATTGAATGAATTGAATATCTCGATGACAGGCTCGATCATCATGTGGTTATGGAACAGGCGCAGTCCTGTTATCTTCATCAGCTCCTGACCTACGGTCATTTTGCCAACGGCACCGCTGCCGATTATTAGTACAAGCTTCATTGTGGACTCCTTTCGGTTGGTTTGGTATATTATAGCATAGGTGATTTTTGTTGTCAATAAAAAGTTTTTATTGCTTTTTGAAATAAAAAATGATAAAATGATGATACAGGGCGATTTATAGAGAAAAAGCATCTAAAGGAGAACGTTTATGAAATCATCAGCACCCGAAGAACGCAAAGTGTTTT
Organism: Eubacteriales bacterium; assembly: GCA_045536065.1. GTDB lineage: Bacteria > Bacillota > Clostridia > Oscillospirales > CAG-272 > UBA1740. Next base: position 9,728 of record JAZSMV010000093.1, read on the forward strand.
GGCGTATATTTGAAAGAAAACTAGAAGAACTAGGAAATCCATTTGATATATGCTATGAATTAAACGGTGATATTAAGTATTACGGTAGTATTAACAAATTTAGCCCTTTAGTCAATCTCGGACTGACTGTTGATTTTTTATATCGACAAGAAATAATAAAAATAAACATTTACATAAGAGATGACATTGAGCTCTCTAACTACTTATTATTCAATAAAGAAAGAATTGAAAGCGAGTTAGGTTTCAAGCCTCAATGGATATTATCTGGCGAAAAGAACCCCAATACACGTAGAGTTATTAACACATTTCCTGTAACCATCGGTGAATCATCAGATTACGAGCGTGTTATTGAAAAAATAATCCCCTATGTTATTCAATATAAAAAAGTTTTCGAAAGATACATACCTAATCTGTGTGATTATTAAGGAGAGATATGATGGGAATTTTCAGTTACGTATATAAATTAAGCAAAATACAAAAGAAAAGCGGCGCTACTGCATATTTTACTCCATCTGAAATAGCTTCAGGTATTATCAATTTACGAGATGCTCGACAAAATCTTACTGAAGAAGAATTCTTTTATATTAATGTTATTCACGAAACATACAAAATGATTAATAGAGAACTATGCTTAGATTATTTAGGATTTTTAGGGCTTTGCAATGAAATTATAGCGCATTTTGATCTAGTCGCCCCATATTATCAATACAGTGGTAGCAATGAATTAAATCTAGCAAGATTATATGATTATCAAAAGATCGAGTATCGTGTCAAAGCAAAAGAACTCTTAAAACGAAATCTGATATTCGAAGATGAATGGATGGAACTGCACGAAGAGTTTATGGATAAATTTTATTCATTATCATAAATTTATTATTGTTATTTAATTGCTTTTCAGAAATCTACAGCGAGAGCCGAAGAACGACGATAAAAAAAGAGTGTGGTTACCCACACTCTTTTTTGTTTATGCCTGAATGGAATTAGCCCTGAACCATCTTTGCGATCTCAGCTGCGAAGTCCTCTTCTCTCTTCTCAAGGCCAGCGCCCTTGTCGAAACGAACATAGCCGGTTACCTTGATAGAACCGCCAAGCTCCTTTGCAACAGATGCAACGTACTTAGCAACGGACATGGAGTCGTCCTTTACGTATGCCTGCTCAAGAAGACAGTTGTTCTCGTAGAACTTACCAAGTCTGCCCTTTACGATGTTCTGGAGAACCTGCTCGGGCTTGTTAGCCATCTTGGGATCTTCCTTCATCTGATTGATAAGGATGTTCTGCTCCTCCTCGATAACCGATGCGGGAACGGACTCCTTGTCAAGATACTTAACCTCCATAGCGGCGGTCTGAAGTGCAACGTTCTTTGCGCACTCAGCAAAAGCTTCCTTGTCAGCAAGGTCGGTGTCGAAGGATACAACAACACCGGTAGCACCGTGGCCGTGGATATAAGAGGAAACAACGCCCTCGATGATCTGGAAACGACGGATGGAAAGCTTCTCACCGATCTTGTAGATCTGCTCTGCGAGTGCCTCGGACACAAGGCCGCCACCTAAGT
>JAZSMV010000046.1:0-27110 GCA_045536065.1 Eubacteriales bacterium
TTACGGGTAGCAAGTAACAATTGCATGGCTGGCAGGCCAATCTAAAACGCACCCCTGCGTCGCCAGTAGCGGTTAGGGCTATGCCCGAAAATGAAATACCCCCCGTTTTACGGGGGGATCTTTATTTCTCGAAAAGTGCAAAAATTGCACCATACTCAATCATAAAAAGTGCAAAATTTGCACTATTGCAATTTACAGAAAGTGCTCTTTTTGCTCTTTGCTATTGACAACCAAGTGCAAATATGTTATCACAAGGCTAAAAAAAACAGCGGTTTTGCCTACTATAGTTTGCAAAACCGCTAAAATTATATCTTTTTTGGCGTGTCGGTAAAGCCTGCGATGTAATCAAGACTTACGTTGTAATACCTTGCAAGAATGACCATTCTTTCAAAAGGAATACTCCTCTTTCCGTTTTCATATTGGGCGTAATAGGATTGGCTGGTTCCAATAATCTTTGCAATATCCGATTGGCTCTTATCGCTGTCGATCCTCAGATCCCTTATTCTTTGGTTATAAATCATAAAATTATCTCCATTTTTGAAGAGAAAAGCTCCCTTTATTTGTGCAACAAGTAGATTATATCATAAATGAACTAAAAAACTTGAAAATAGTTCATAAGTGGACTATAATATTTTTATAGATAGTTCATAAACGAACTAAAATGGCTAAAAGGAGCGCATTTATGAAAAAATTAAATGAGAAACGTGAGGAGAATTTGCGCAATTTCTGTGACAACGTGAGGTTTTTAAGAGAAAGGGAAGGACTGACAAAGCTTGAAATGGCAAGAAAGCTAAAAGTCGGCATAAGGACTGTAACAATGCTGGAGCGGGGCATAGTTCCAAGGCGGTTATCCTCCACTACTGTTTTCAATATTTACTATGAATTTGGCATTTCTCCCGATGACATTTTTAAAAAACGTTTATTCTGATTGTTGACATATTCTATATAATAGTTTATAATAAAGCTAACAAATGTTGGAGGTATACTATGAAGTACATTGATTTCCAGGGTAAGAAAATATCACTGCTTGGCTTCGGCGCAATGCGTCTGCCTACGCTGGGCAAGGATGACCAAATAGATTTCGCCGAGGCAGAGCGAATGATCGATCGTGCTATGGAGGCAGGTATAAACTATTATGACACCGCCTATCCTTATCACGGCGGCAATTCCGAGCTTGTGACGGGAAAGGTGCTTTCCAAATATCCCCGTGACAGCTATTACATAGCCACAAAATACCCCGGTCATCAGGTGCTTGACAGCTATGACCCTGCGGCTATTTTCGAGGAGCAGCTTAAAAAATGCTCGGTTGAGTATTTCGACTTCTATCTGCTCCACAACATCAGCGAGAGCTCTATTGCCACCTATCTTGACGAGCGCTGGGGAATTATCGACTACTTCGTAGAGCAGAAGCGACTTGGCAGGATCAAGCATCTTGGCTTCTCCACCCACGGTCTGCCCGAGAACCTTAAGGAATTTCTCGATGCGGCAGGCGAGCACATGGAGTTCTGCCAGATTCAGCTCAATTACCTTGACTGGACTCTCCAGAGAGCGAAGGAAAAGTGCGAGCTTCTTAAGGAATGGAAGATTCCCGTATGGGTTATGGAGCCTGTCCGTGGCGGCAAGCTGGTTGACAAGCTGCCCGAGTCCGCAAAGGAGCATCTGAAGTCGCTTCGTCCCGACGAGAGCGTGGCATCCTGGTGCTTCAGATGGCTGATGACCCTGGACAATATGGGCGTGATCCTCAGCGGTATGTCCACTATGGAGCAGCTTGAGGACAATATCCGCACCTTCTCGGAGGATAAGCCTCTTTCCGAGGGCGAGATCGACACCCTTTATAATATTGCCGAGAGCCTTAAAAACAATATTCCCTGTACCGCCTGCCGCTACTGTGTGGACGGCTGTCCTATGGGACTTAATATTCCTATGCTTATCGAGGTCTACAACGACCTGCGCTATGCTCCCGGTGTGAACAGCGCCTCCAAGATCGAGTTTATGCCCGAGGATAAGCGCCCCACCGCCTGCATCTGCTGTGGCAACTGCGTGAAGATGTGTCCCCAGAATATCGACATACCGAAGGTAATGATCGACTTCTCGAAGCTTCTCGAGACCATACCCTCCTGGCGAGAGATCTGCGCCGAGCGTGCCGAGGCGGCTGCAAGGCTATCGGAAAATAACGGAAAATAATATATAAAAAAATAAAGGGAGAAACACTATGAGAGCCTTGAAAAAGCCGCTACAGGTTTTATTTGGACTTGCACATCTTGCAATTATTCCTATTACTATTTGTGTATTCTTCATCGAGGGCTTCGTACTGGAGGAGGCTTTACTGTACGTGCCTATGGGATTTCCGCTGCTGCTTTCGCTATTAATTTTAGCTTTTACTATGCCGCATCAGATTTTTCTGCTTTTAGCTCTGCCTATTCCCGTAATTCTTCCTGCTATTGGCTGCTTCACCCTTGGCAGAAAAAAATCTTTCTATTTTCTATTCGTGGTTATCCCTCACATCATCAACACCGCCCTCGTTTGCTTGATCTTTGCAGAGGACCCAATAGTTATGCTGTTGAATATCGGTTATCTGGCAGTGGCAATTCTGCTTGCGGCCTTGCCCGATTAATAAAAAAACCTCGGCTTGTCCACCCACGGTCTGCCCGAAAATCTGAAGGAATTTCTTGATGCGGCAGGCGAGAATATGGCGAAGAAGCCGGCTAAATAAGATTAATAGGTTATTTTAAAAAGAGGAATCAAAGATGAAAAAAATACTAATCACCCTATCGCTTATTCTTGTAATGCTTTCCTGCGTGGCGGTGCTTTCCGCCTGCAAGAACGAGCCCGCCGAATCAAAGCTTCCGCCCTCGGTTGGCCTTGAGTTTATACTTAATGAGGACGGTCAGAGCTATACCTTTGCAGGACTTGGCAGCTGTACTGATACACAGATAGTTATTCCTTCAAGCTACGAGGGATTACCGGTTACAAACATTTCAGGCAGAGCCTTGGTCCGCAATGATACCGTAACCAGCGTTGTCATTCCTTCTTCGGTGACCAAGATCGATATGACCGCCTTTGGCGCATGCAGTGCTCTTACGAGCGTATCTATTCCGGATTCTGTAACCGAGATAGGCGATTGGTCCTTCGGGAATTGTCCTAATCTTCAGTACACCGAGTACGGTGGCGCATATTACCTTGGTAATTCCGAGAACGAATACGTGGCACTTATTAAAGTTGAGAGCGACAGCATCAAGGTTCATAAAAATACAAGTGCGATTATGGTAAGCGCTCTCAGAGAAAATGACAGTAACATTTTTGTCGAGGTGGATAAGGGTAACAAGCATTTTAAGGCGATAGACGGCACGCTTTATAGCGAGGATCTCTCCCGCCTTATCAAGTATTACTCGGGATCAAATGCAACCGACTTCACCGTTCCGAATGGAGTTCGTGAAATATGCAATTATGCCTTTGACAGCTCTAACAATCTTGAGCAGATAACAGTTTCGGATACGGTTATACATATAGGTTACGGTGCTTTTACCCGTTGCGATAATCTTAAGTCTGTCACCATTCCCGCAAGCGTTGAGTACGTAGGAGATGGCTACAACTTATTCTGTCCATCTTTTACCGACGTTTACTATGCGGGAACAAAGGCACAGTGGGAGAGCATTGATTGGTCTGATCCTGAAACATTGTTGGGAAGTACAACCCCGCCTTACATTATTCATTGCTCCGATGGCGAGATCAGAAGATTTTTCTTTGACTGATAGAAAAAACGCCGATAGGAAGGGAAGCGACTTTAAATCTTCCCACGAACACAAACAAAAAACCCAAGCGGAGATAATTTCCGCTTGGGTTTCTTTATTAAAAGACAAAAGTATTTTGTTTTCCGGCACCGATGAATTATATGTAAAAGTGCCGAAGCAAAATGCCTTTGCTTTCACCCAAAAATACCGAAAAGTGCGGTATTTTGGGGCTTTTTTCTTTGAAAATTACTGTTTTTTGCTGTTTTCCTTTTCACTCTCGATAAAGGACTTGATCTGCTCCTTTATTGCCTGGCGGCGGAAGTGACGCTGCTTCTTATGCTCGGGCATATTCTCAACGTGTGCGTGACGGGCGCTTCTTCTCTTCTCGGGATCAATGTCACCCGCCTTCAGCAGAGCGGTCTTTGTAAGGGCAGGACCAACAAGCTCGTATACCAGCACCGCAAGGAGAGTAATGGTTGCCGCCATCTCACCCTTCTCGCCGAACTCCTTCGCCTTCATCGCCATACCAAGCGCAACGCCTGCCTGGGGGAAGAGGGTAATGCCCAGATACTTGACGATCTTCTCGTCGCATTTCGCTACCTTTGCGCTGGCGAATGCGCCCACGTACTTACCTACGCATCTGAACAGGATATAGACCACGCCGATCAGCACCATAGAAAGATTGCCAAACACACTCAGCTCAAGCTCCGCACCCGACAGCACGAAGAAGAGCACGAACAGAGGCGCCGTCCACTTGTCAACTCTCTCCATAAGCTCCTCGGAGAAGTCACAGATGTTGCAGAATATTGTTCCCAGCATCATACAGGTAAGCAGAGATGAGAATGCGATATGTACGCCAAGGACCTCAAACTTAAGCTGCGAGAGCGCAATGGTCAGCAGCACGAAGGCAATGGAAACCGAGATACGCTTGGAGTTGGAGTGGAAAAATCTCTCCACAATATGAAAGGCAACGCCCATAACGGCTCCCAGAAGAAGCGACAGCACAACCTCAAGGATAGGCTCGAGAATAACCGATATGAGATTAACCTCGCCCGAGTGCATAGCACGTGCAATGCCGAAGGAGATAGCGAAGATCACAAGACCCACCGCATCGTCAAGAGCAACTACGGGAAGGAGCATATCGGTAACGGGGCCCTTGGCCTTATACTGCTTTACAACCATCAGCGTCGCCGCAGGTGCGGTGGCAGATGCGATAGCGCCGAGAATAATTGCCGCCTCCATAGTGAGCACGTGAGGAATGGCAAAATGCAGGGCAATAAGTGCTAAATCGACAACTAAAGTTGTCAAAATAGCCTGAAAAACGCCTACAATGGTAGCCTGGCGGCCGATTTTTTTAAGATGACTGAGTCTGAATTCGTTACCGATCGAGAAGGCGATAAAGCCGAGAGCGGTGTCGCAGACGATAGAGAATGAGTGTACCGACTCCATGCTTGTAAAGCCAAGACCTTCGATATTAAGCGAGCCCACAAGATATGGGCCGACGATAATTCCCGCAACAAGATATGCGGTAACCGCAGGCAGATCCAGCTTCTTCGTAAGTCTGGAGAGCAGAAGTCCTGCGATAAGCGCTATTGACAGTGACATTAATGCTTGCATTTTATTAATCTTCCTTTGAAGTCTTTATCTGACGTTTTATTTTTTCAACAGTTAGATATTGTACTCCTAAAGGAGTAAAATGTCAACACTCATTTTAGACAAAAATAATTTATTTTCGCAGCTCTTTTTGGGCATAATTGAAGATGACTGTTGACATTGGAGGAATACTGTGGTAAAATACTTTAGTATTTTAAGAAAGGAGGATACGATATGAAGCAGGAAATACAGCTTTCCGACCATTTCAGCTATTCGAAGCTTATAAAATTCATTCTCCCCTCGGTGGGAATGATGATATTCACCTCGATCTACGGCGTGGTGGACGGACTTTTCGTGTCAAACTTCGTGGGTAAAACACCTTTTGCTGCCATAAACCTTGTGTATCCTCTGATTATGATTCTCGGTGGATTTGGCTTTATGATGGGTACGGCAATGGTTTTCGTGGCGCTTCTTCTCAAACTTCACTTCCTTTTGGCAATATATCGAACAGCTTTTAATAGCTGTATCCCGACAAAAATCCCCGATTTTTCGGGGATTTTTTCTATTAAAAACGCTCTCCTGCCGCCTTTCCTACCCAAAAAGCTCTCTGATTTCCTCAAGCCGCCTCTCAATCTCCCTTTTCGTGCTTTCTCTCGGCTCCGAGAGGGGCAGGCGAAGCTCGGGGGAGCATAGGCCAAGCCTTGACATTGCGTATTTCACAGGCGAGGGGTTAGTCTCAAGGAACAGCGAGCGGATAAAGGGCAGAAGCCTTATCTGCATATCCCTCGCACCGACGGCGTCACCCTCAAAATAGCTCTTGCATAGCAGGTGGGTCGCCCTCGGCAGAATATTGGACATCACCGAGATCACCCCCGAGCCACCAAGGGCGAGAGTGGTGAAGATCTGACTGTCGTTGCCTGCAATAAGCCGTAATTTGTCGCCGAATGCGGCAAGCTCCACAAGTCTGTCGGCAGAGTCGCCCGCCTCCTTTATCGCCACAATATTCTGATGCTCCGAGAGCCGCCCCAGCAAACTTATTCCCAGATTTACACCCGTTCTTGATGGCACATTGTAAACAATTATTGGCAAATCGACGCTTTCTGCAATAGATAAGTAGTGTTTTTCCACTCCCGACTCGGTTCCCTTGTTGTAATAGGGAGTTACCAAAAGCACGCCGTCACACCCAAGCCTCTCGGCGAATTTCGTATGGGCGAGGGCGACCCTTGTATCATTGGTTCCCGTGCCGAGTATCAGCTTAGTTCTCCCTGCGATCTTGCCCTTAGCAAAGCTGTATAGCTTGTATCTCTCCTCGTCGGAGAGGGTGGCAGCCTCGGCTGTGGTTCCGCCGATAACCAGGGCGTCGATTCCCGACTCTATCTGCATATCTATAAGCCCACCGAGAGCTTTGTAATCTATCTCCCCATCCGAAAAGGGCGTTATTAGGGCGGTTGCCGCCCCACAAAAAATTTCTTTTTTCACCTCAAAATTGCCTTTCCTTAAAAAATTCCTCTCACGTCTTGATTTATCGCTTTCTTTCGTGTATAATATTCCTGCTAATAATATATGAAAAAACGGATTTTAGGACAGTATGGAAAAAAAGGTAATTCTGAACGACAGAGTGGCAACCGAGCTTGCCACCGAGGATTTTTACTACGAGCTTCCCGAGGAGCTTATCGCCCAGTCGCCAAGTGATGAGCGTGACGGCTGTCGCCTTATGGTGCTTGATCGGGCAGAGGGAAGTGTAGAGCATAAGATCTTCAGAGATATAATCGACTATTTAAACCCCGAGGATATGCTTGTGGTAAACTCCTCGAAGGTTATTCCCGCACGTCTGCTTGGCAAGACCGAAAAGACGGGTGGAGATATGGAGCTTCTGCTCCTTCGTATGCTTGAAAACGGCGAGTGGGAGACCCTTGTCCGACCCGGCAAGCGTGCCAAGGTGGGCGCATCCTTTGATTTTGCAGGCATTCTCCGAGCTACCGTCACCTCTATCGTTGAGGGCGGCAACCGTACGGTGAGATTTGAGTACGACACCGAGAAGTATAAGAGCATCTACGAGGTGCTTGACGTTATCGGCAATATGCCCTTGCCCCCCTACATCACCAAAAAGCTTGAGAACAAGAGCGACTATCAGACCGTCTACGCTAAGGAGGAGGGCTCTGCGGCGGCACCCACAGCAGGACTTCACTTCACCGACGAGTTGCTTGAAAAAATCAAGGCCAAGGGCGTTGGCTACGGCGAGGTAACTCTCCACGTGGGTCTTGGCACCTTCAGACCTGTTAAGGTTGACAGGATCGCCGATCACCGGATGCACGGCGAGTATTTCCACATCTCAAGCGAGGTTGCAGACGAGATCAACCGCAGAAGAGCCGCAGGCGGCAGAATAATCGCCGTAGGAACCACCTCCTGCCGAGTTCTTGAGAGCGCATCCACTGACGACGGAATAGTTCATCCTATGAACGCCGAGACGGCTATTTTCATCTACCCCGGCTACAAATTCAAGGCGATAGATGCCCTGATAACCAACTTCCATCTGCCCGAGAGCACACTGATAATGCTTATCAGCGCCCTTGCAGGCAGAGAAAAGGTGATGAATGCCTACGATATTGCCGTAAGGGAGCGTTACAGATTTTTCAGCTTCGGCGACGCAATGTTTATAAAGTAATGAAAAGGGCGGGTAGCCGCCCTTTTTTATATGGTAAAGAATTGGTAAAGAAAACTCTTGACAAATCGCCCTCGCTGTGTTATACTACTAGTCGTGTGAGGGAGTAGCAAGCGCTTTTTGCGTGTCAAGTCAACATCCTGGTCAGCTTGACCTGGCTTGAATTAAATTGCGAGACTCATGTATTGCGCAAGCTTACATGAACTCCTAATGATGTTTTCAGGTATGGCTTGACGGCCATACTTTTTTTATTATAGGTGAGAAATGTTTAATTTTCTGTTCTTCTTTAACACCTTTCTTATAGGTGTGGGACTTGCAATGGACGCCTTCTCGGTGTCGCTTGCCAACGGCTTAAACGAGCCTGATATGCCCACTAAAAAATCTCTCGGTGCGGCAGGCGTTTTCGGTCTGTTTCAGGGACTTATGCCGCTTATCGGCTGGTTCTGTGTCCATAATATCAAGGAGCTGTTCTCGGGCTTTGAGCCCTTTATCCCCTGGATCGCACTTGCGCTTCTCGGATACATAGGCGGTAAGATGCTCTACGAGGGCATCAGGGAATACAGATGCCGTAAGGGCGGCTCGGAGGAATGTCCTATGCCTAAAAGGCTGACGATTTCCGCTCTTTTAGTGCAGGGAGTTGCCACCTCTATTGATGCTCTGTCGGTTGGCTTTACGATCTCTGATTACGTCTGGATCGAGGCTACCGTCTGCGCACTTATCATTGCGGCGCTGACCTTCGGTATATGCTTTGCGGGTATTCTTCTCGGCAAGAGGTTCGGCACAGCCCTGGCAGGCAAATCCTCGATCTTCGGCGGCTCTATCCTTATTTTCATAGGCCTTGAGATCTTTATTACCTCGTTTTTAAAATAACTTTCATATAAAGGAGAAAACAAATGTTTGATTTCATTCCGGATTACGTCTATCTTCTGATATTCGGCTTCCTGCTGCTTATCAAGGGCGGCGACTGGTTTGTTGATGCGGCTACGGGTATTGCGAAGCGCTTTAAGCTCCCCGAGATCCTTATCGGCGCAACCGTAGTTTCTATCGGTACCACTCTTCCCGAGGTTATGACCTCTGCCATCGGTGCAGCTAACGGCATCGGCGCAATGGCTTACGGTAACGCAATCGGCTCTATTATCTGTAACACCTCTCTCATTGCGGCTCTCACCATTTCCATCAAGCCCGCCAAGGCTGACAGAAAGTCGCTTGTATTCCCCGTATGCTTCTTCTTCGGAGTGGCGGTGTTCTATGCTCTTAACGCCTACATATTCGGCAGATTCGATCGCTGGATGGGTATTATTCTTCTTTGCGGCTTCGTTGCATATATGATTATCAACGTTATCAATATGAAGAAAAATCCCGCAGAGGAGCAGCAGGAGGAGGAGAAGCTTGAGAATCCCGAGCTTCCCGAGAAGGCATCAAGCCTCGGTCTTATCAAGGATATTGTAATGCTTGTAGTTTCCGCACTTATCATTGCGGTAGGCGCAGATCTCCTTGTAACCAACGCAACCGAGATCGCTCATATCCTCAACGTTCCCGAGACCATTATCTCGCTTACCATCGTAGCTCTCGGCACCAGCCTTCCCGAGCTTGTAACCGCAGTTACCTCTCTTATGAAGGGTCACGGCGCACTTTCTCTCGGTAACATCATCGGCGCAAACATCTTCAACCTTGTTCTCGTTTCGGGCACAGCTATCTCCATCAGACCCTTCGACGTACCCGCAGGCGCAACCTTTATGGGTATGAACGCATCCTTCATCTTCGATATTCCTCTCGTGCTTATCGTAATGGGTATTTTGACAGTTCCCACCATCATCAAGGGCAGACTTCAGAGATGGCAGGGTATCGCACTTCTCGGTCTGTATGCGGCGTATTGCCTGCTTCAGTTCGTTGTGCTTCCTAATTTTGCGTAAAAATATAACTAAACATAAAACCGACAGATGCTCGTCTGTCGGTTTTTTATTGCTTTTTTGATATTGAAATTGCCCATTTTAGCATTTTTTTGATAATGAAAAATATTCATATCAAATTTGTATCGTCATTTTCAATGAAGGGTTTTGTGTAAAACTTACAAAAATGCTAAATTATATATTAATTATTTGTATAACATATTGAAATGAGAGGCGCTTCATGATATAATCTTAATGCAATCAAAAAAAATTAAGGAGAAATAAAATGAAAAAGAGATTTGCATTTATAGCATTACTTCTAGTTATCTCTATCCTCTCTCTTTCCGCCTGTGATCTTATCGCAAAGATCCCCGGCTTCGGCGGTGACACCGAGCATACCCACTCTTACGTAGACGGTAAGTGTGAGTGTGGCGAAGAGGATCCAAACTACCTTCCCCCTCATACTCATAGCTTCGTTGACGGCAAGTGTGAGTGCGGCGAAGAGGATCCCAGCTACGTTCCCCCTCATACCCACAACTTCGTTGACGGCAAGTGTGAGTGCGGCGAAGAGGATCCCAACTATGAGCCTCCTCATGAGCACAGCTTCGTTGACGGCAAGTGCGAGTGCGGTGCAGAGGACCCCAATTACACACCCGAACCCGAGGAGCTTGATCCTATGACAGTTTATATTGTAGGCGACTCCACAGTTTGTGGATTTGCCGACGGCTACTATTATCCCCGTTACGGCTACGGCACACAGCTGGGCGGCTATCTTGATACCAAGGCTACCGTAGTTAACCTTGCGCTCTCCGGCAGAAGCTCCAAGAGCTTTATCACCGAGGAGAATTACCAGACTCTTAAGAATAGCCTTAAGGCAGGCGACTATCTCATCATAGGCTTCGGTCACAATGACGAGAAGAGCGACGATGCGGCAAGATTCACCGACGCATCCAAGCCCTACACCGATGAGACCTCCTTCGGCTACTACCTCTACAACTATTACATCAAGCTTGCCGAGGAGTGCGGCGCAACCGCTATCCTTTGCACACCTGTTGTAAGAGCAAAGACTAACGACGATTACTCCGGCAACGAGGGTCACGTAACCGCAACAGGCGACTACGCACAGGCTATCCGTGATCTCGGTGCGGCAGTTAACACTCCCGTTGTTGACCTTACCGCCATCACCAAGGCAGAGTACATTGCCAAGGGCTACGAGGGCGCAAAGCTCTATCACGCAGTTACCTCAGGTACATCCTCTGACGGCGGCGTGACCGTGCTTCCCAACTGGGGCTCTATCGACAAGACCCACCTTAACATCTACGGCGCTAAGTTCGTGGCTTACAGCCTTGCAACCGAGCTTGCTAAGATCGATGGTATCAAGGGTTACGTTCTCGCTGACATTACTGCTCCCACCGAGGCAGACCTTGTGGCTAATCCCTCTTACGTTTACTCCGACTACACCGCTCCCGACCTTGAGGCATACGTTCCCGTAGACCATTTCTCCACCACCACTGAGGGCTGGTACGGTACCGCATTCGGTGACACAGGCGGAGATCCCGCAGCGATCAACGAGGCAGGCGAGGTTACCAACGGCTACTACGCTACCGAGACTAGCGAGGGCATCTTCAAGGTTGGTAATATCTCCACCAAGAATAAGGGTAAGTTCTCCTCCTCCTCCGACGGCTTCGCATTCCTCTTCACCAAGGTTGCAGCTGATAAGAACTTCAAGATCTCCGTTAGCGGTAAGATCCTTGAGACCAGTGCGAAGGATCAGGCAGGCTTCGGTCTTATGCTTCGTGACGACGTATATCTTCCTATCAAGGATGCGTCCATCACCTCTAACTATCTGACAGCCGGCTTCCTTGTAACCAAGACCGGTATGAACGCAAACTTCAACCGTGAGAACGGCAAGCTTGGTAAGGGCGACGTTGCTACCGAGACACTTCCCGCAGCAGAGGATACCTTCACCGCAACCATCGAGCGTGTAGGCCAGTCCGTAACCGTAACCGTAACCTTCGGCGGCCAGACCTACACCAACACCTACTATGACTTCGACCTCTTTGCAAGAGACGGCGACTACATGTACGTTGGTATGTTCTCTAACCGTGGTACAGTAGTTGAGTTCTCGGAGCTTAATTTCGAGATCACCGGCACCTCCCAGGGCGCATAAATTTGGCGATCTGCACTATTCCAGCCTTCCCTGTTGGGGAAGGTAGCGAAGCGGCAGAACGGTAGTGAATGGTGTTAATAACACCAGAGCCGTTCTGTGACCGAGCCGCAGCGAGAAGACCGCACGGGGTTCCCCGAAGCAAGCGTAGTCGAGCTTTGGGGGTTCTCGATGGCGGTGGATGAGGTCATATTAACCTAAAATGTAAACGCAAATTTACATATATTAAAAAAGGAGACAAATCTATGAAAAAAACGGCACTTCTCTTAGTAGCTATTCTTGTCGTTTCCGTGTTCGCTCTTTCTTCCTGCGATCTTATTTCCAAGATCCCCGGAATTGATAAGATCCCCGGACTTGGCGATCTCTTCGACAAGCCCTGTGAAGAGCACGTAGACGCTGACGGCGACTACATCTGCGACAACTGTGACGCAGAACTTGAGAAAAACGACCCCCCTACTCCTTGCGAGCATAAGGACGAGAACAAGGACCACAACTGCGACAGCTGTGGCGAAAAGCTCTCCGAATGTTCTGCGGCAGACGGCAGCCATAACTGCTCCGTTTGCGGTAAGCCCCTCTCCGAGTGTTCGGCAGCAGAGGGCTCTCACAACTGCTCTGTATGCGGCAAGCCTCTCTCCGAGTGCGCCGATGCAGACACCAATCACAAGTGCGACGTGTGCGGCGCTGAAATGGGCGAGCACGCAGCAGCAGAGGGCAGCCACAACTGCGGTTACTGCGGTGCGGCTATCACCGAGTGCGTAGATGAAAACGGCGACTATGCTTGTGACATCTGCGGCGAGGAAAATCTCCCCGAAAATATGGAGAGAGTAAACTACTCGCTTAACATCTCCGACCTTTCTGCAGGTACCTTTGACGCTGACTCCATCAACGGCAAGTTCACCATCGTAGCAGGCTCCGAGATCAGAAACAGAACCAAGACCTTCGAGGGCGTTGAGTACGTAAGATCTGTTAAGATCGGTAACTCCACCACCAAGATCAAGGTTGACGTTCCCGGCACAGGTAAGCTTTCCTTCCTTATCCAGAACGGCTCCAGCGGTGCGGCTATGCAGTTCGTAACCGTTACCGGTCCCGACGGCACAGTTCAGGATATTGAGTTCGTTGGTACTGACGCCGGCAGCCCCGTTGTTAAGATCGAGGTTGACGTTACCGAGGGTGAGTGGGTTATCAGCCGTGGTAAGAACGGTGGTACTCAGGACATCTTCTTCCTTGAGCTTTCCTGCATCGTTGAGAAGGCTGACGAGAACGGCTTTGAGCTTGTAGCTCCCGGCACCGTTGATTATCTCTGCGGTCAGCAGCTTGACCTCTCGGGCATCAAACTTAACAGCACCTTCGCTAACGGTAAGACCGAGCCCCTTTCTCTTGACAGCGTTACTATCGACAGCTCGGCTGTTAACCTTGGCGCAGAGGGCACATATCCCGTTACAATTTCCTATAAGAACTATACTCCCATTACCCTTAACATCAACGTATACCTTCCCGTAAGCGTTGAGCTTGACTACGACGGTACCGTTCAGGGCAGCCAGTCTGCATTCGGCAACGGCACTTACGTAAACCAGAGCTTCAAGGAGGTTTACGGTGTAGGCGAGACCCTTAGCACTACCGGTCTCTTCGTAAGCGTAGAGGGTAAGCTTGGTGAGACCACCAAGACCTTCGCAAACATCTCCGAGTACACTCTCGGCGAGGTTGATCTCTCCACCGCAGGTGCAAAGCAGCTTTCTGTTTCCTACGTATTCGGTGAGAGCAGCATCTCCGCTAACGCAACCATTCACGTAGTTGATACCGCTCCCTCTATCGTAGAGGACGTATATCAGGTTAAGGTTGACCAGTCCTACACAGGCGCTATCGGCGCAGTAGAGGACGGCTACAATATGTTCACCACCGTTCAGCAGGCTCTTGACTTCCTTGCTTCCTCTGAGGCAGGTAAGCGCAAGGTAATGATCATCGAAGAGGGTCTTTACACCGAGAAGATCGAGATCACTATCCCCAACCTTCACATCAAGGGCGTTGGTTCTGACAAGGTTACTATCGAGTGGGATTCCATCTACGGCATTAAGGACGCAGGCGGATATTCCCAGGTTACCGATTCCACCCAGACCGTTGCCATCAGAGATAGCGCTTACGGCGTTACCATCGAGGGCATTACCATTTCCAACTACTGGAACAGCCAGGAGAGAATGGATGCTGCAGGTCTTGACATTGAGAGAGGTCTTGCGCTTCTCGTTCAGGCTGACAGATTCATTATGAAGGATTCTGCGCTTCTCGGTATTCAGGATACTCTCGAGCTCTTCACCGGCCGTCAGTATTTCGAGAACGTATTTATCTCCGGCTACACCGACTTCATCTTCGGTACCAACAATACCACACTCTTCAAGAACTGTACCATTCACGTAATCGATACCATTAAGGACGATCAGGGTACAGCAGGCTATCTCACCGCCTTCAAGGGCTCCAACAAGGGCTCTTCGGATGCTATCACCTACGGTGCGATCTTCTATCAGTGTAAGTTCACCGCTGACGAGGGCATTGGTGGAACAGAGGATAAGCCCGCAGCTACCGCTATCGGTCGTACCTGGGGCGCTTACGCCGCAGTAGCAGTTATCGAATCCGAGATCGGCGGACACATCTCGCTTGACGGTTACGATTCTGCAAACAACAAGAACAAGAGATATATCTCTATGAACGGCATCCATCCCACCGACGAAACAGTTCAGTTCGTTGAGTACGGTAACACCGGCGCAGGCGCTCTTACCGAGGCTGTTGCAGGTATGAAGATGCTCACCGCAGAGGAAGCGGCTCTCTACACCGACATCGCTACCATCTTCGGCAAGATCAACCGTAACGTAAGCTGGCTTGATCCTTGGGATCCCTCCATCACCGAGATCATTCTCGATGACAGAACCTATTACAACTTCGATCAGTCCACAAGCGAGGGCACCTCTCACACCTTCGACATCAATACCACTATCGGTACTACTCTCGAGTGGGAAGGCCTTCTTATCAGCGCAGAGAACGGCAGAGTTGCCTGGAACCAGAACGCAAACTCCCTTAACATGAAGGCAGGCGCATTCATTAAGTTCACCGTTCCCGCAGGTACTTCGGTTACCGTTGTAACCTATCCTAACTACAATTACTTCACTCTTAACGGCGTAGGCTCCTCCAGCGCAAATATGCTCACTCAGTACTACGCAGAGGAGACCGAGGTTATCCTTCTCTCCGAGGGTGACTCCTACCTCTACCAGATCATCATCAATCCCGATGAGGAAGCTCCCGAGGCAGCTACCCTTACCGAGATCAAGGTAAGCGGCATGAACACCAACCTTACCGTTGGCGACGAGATCTCTCTTGAGGGCGTTGTAGTAAAGGCTTACTACTCCGATAACTCTGTTATCGTTATCTCCGATTACACTCTTGACTCCACCGCAGTTGATAACACCGCTGCAGGCGAGTACGAGGTAATCTTCTCCTACGGTGGCAAGTCTGCTTCCGTTACCGTAACCTACGAGGATCCCAATGCAGATCCCGCATTCACCACCGACACTCTTCTTGACTTCTCCACTCCCGCAGGCCTTGAGGCTGTTCAGAACAACCCCAGAGTTACCATTAACGGCAGTGTAAGACACAACGGCGGTGAGATCCAGATCACCGGTACCATCTCCTTCCAGGTTAAGGCCGGTACTGTTATAACGGTTACTCCTTATGCTAACACCCAGTATGCTTCCTATAAGCTTTATGCTGAGGGCGAGACCACCGATATCATTTACGACTCTATGATGTCTGTAATGTTCTTCGAGGATTGCACAGTTGTTTACGAGGGTCTTTCCAACAACTACCTTGTAAGCATCTCTATCGAGTGTCCTCTCGGCGAGGGCAAGTACGTGTTCGGCGGCTCCACCGTTGAGGGTGACGTAACAGGTATTCTCGGCTCCATTCCCGGTATGTCCGTTACCGGTACCTGCAAGACTCACTCGGGCGGCGCACAGCTTGGCTCTGATTCTCAGATCATCTTCATCGCTCCCGCACTTTCCACCATCACCATTCAGGGCTTTGACACCAACTACGGTCAGCTTTTGGTTCTCTTTGACGGCGTTCCCGTTGAAATGAACGATAAGGCACAGTACGTGATCAACGCTACCTATCCCGCTACCGTTATTATCGAGGCGGTTAACGTTGGTACAGAGGAGGCTCCCGCTTGGAACAAGTCCTATATCACATGGATCGAAGTGGATCTTCCCGTATACCTTGAGGAGAACACCGAGATCACCTTCGGCTCCCAGGGTAACTACAAGGATTCCGTAGTTGATTTCTCCGGCATCACCATCGCTGACAACGGCGGCAACAACTCCCAGATCAAGAACGGCTCCTTCTCCTTCGCAGTAAGAGAGGGTGCGATCGTTACCGTTCACGGTTATAGCGGATACACCTCCTACAACCTTGGCGACGGCGATCTTGTAATTGAGAATATCACAGATGAATACTACACCTACGAGGCTTGGAGCGACTGTGTGATCACCATTTCTCACACAACAGGCAACAACTACTTCTACTCTGTATCTGTTGTTTATCCCGTAGTATTCGAGGAGAACACCACTATTGATCTCTCGGCTACAAACGGTCTTTCCATCCAGGGTGGAACAGGCAACTACGAGGGTCTTGAGGTTGACGCTACAAACGGTAAGTTTGCTGACAACGGCTCCGGCTGGGTACAGGTTAACGCAGGCACCATCATCAAGCTTAACGTGCTTGAGGGCGCAGAGATTTCTGCCACCACATACCAGAACGCAGAGATCTTCACCATCGAGATCACCGACGGCGTTTGCACTCTCACCTGCACAACCAACGGTTACGTAAGCTCTATCTCCGTAAATTATCCCATAGTTTACGACAAGGCTACCACCATTGATCTCTCTGCTACAAACGGCGCTCACATCGAGGGCTCTGTTGGTACATACGAGGGTCTTACCGTTGATGCTACAAGCGGCAAGTTCAAGGACAACGCAGGCGGTTGGGTACAGGTTAACGCAGGCACAGTTATCACTCTTAAGGTAGCTGATGGCGCAACCGTTTCTGTTACCGCTTACTACAGCGCTGATAACTTCACCATCGCTATTGCAGACGGTGTTTGCACCATCACCTGCACAACTAACGATTACCTCAGCGCTATCGCTGTTGCTTACTAATCTATCAAGACGGAATAGTTTTTAAAGCATAAACATAGCCCCTCGGCTTCGTGCCGAGGGGCTTTTCTTCGCCATTCTTAATTTATTAAACAAAAGTTGAGAAAAGATTTATTGACAATTCTTCTCTTTGGGGTTACAATATAAATAGTAAAATATTTATTTTGAGAGGCGAGAGAATGCTTAAAATACTTATTGCCGAGGACGACAGGGAGCTAAGACAGCTCTTCTCCCACGTTCTTACGAAAAACGGCTACTCGGTAAAGGGCGTAGCCAACGGCCGTGAGGCGCTTGATGCCATAGACGGCGACTATTTTGATATTATAATTTCGGATATTATGATGCCGAAGGTGGACGGCTACGAGCTTGTGCGCTCGCTCCGTGAGGCAGGGAACACAACTCCCGTGCTGATGATAACCGCCAAGGATAGCTTTGACGATATGCGCCGTGGCTTCCTTGCAGGCACCGACGACTATATGGTAAAGCCTGTTAACGTCAACGAGATGGTTCTGCGTGTGCAGGCTCTCCTTCGCCGTGCTCAGATGATAAGCGAGAGGCGTCAGGTTATCGGCTCAACAGTAATGGAGATCGACTCTCTCACCGTCACCACCGAGGGCGAGAGCCTTGTCCTGCCACAGAAGGAGTTTATGCTGCTCTATAAAATGGCGGCATCTCCCGGCAAGATATTCACCCGTCATCAGCTTATGGATGACATCTGGGGCTACGATAACGAGAGCGACACTCACACCGTTGACGTACATATCGGCAGACTTCGTGAGCGCTTCCGTGACAGCCGTGACTTTAAGATCGTCACCATGCGTGGCGTGGGCTACAAGGTGATAAAGCTATGAGAGACAAGCATTCGGGCGAGGAAAAAACAGGCTATTTCTCCTCTGTAAGAGAGGTCTTTGACAGCATAAGGCATAAAAGGCAGGGCTTTAATCTTCAGTGGCGACTTTTTATTATGGTTGCCGTTTCGCTCTTTATTAATATCTGGCTTGGATATGGCGTTGCCCAGCTGCTGAGGGTATGGGGCATTGAGCTTGACAATACCGAGCTGTCGCTTCTGATCACAGGCGTTGCGCTGTTTATGGGCGGCGTATTCTCCTTTATCACGTCCAAGTGGATATTCAGGCCTATAAAGAACCTTGGCGCCGCTATGGAGAAGGTTGCCGACGGCGATTTTGACGTAAGGGTGGTGGAGCATACCAACTCCCAGGAGATACAGGAGGTCTACTCGGGCTTTAACCTTATGGTACACGAGCTTGGCACGACAGAGATGCTTCAGAGGGACTTCACCTCCAACGTTTCCCACGAGTTCAAGACGCCCATTGCGGCTATCGAGGGCTATTCCACGCTCCTCTCGGGCGGAGATAATCTCACCGAGGATCAGCAGAGGTACGTTGATAAGATACTCTACAACACAGGCCGTCTTTCCGACCTGGTGGGCAACATTCTGCTCCTTTCAAAGCTGGAGAATCAGACTATTGAGACCAATCAGCAGTCCTATCTTCTTGACGAGCAGATAAGAGAATCGCTTCTCGGACTTGAGTCTATGTGGCTTGATAAGAATATCGACTTTGAAGTAGAGCTTGACAGCATTACCTACGTGGGCAACGAGAGCCTTATGCGTCACGTGTGGGATAACCTTATCAGCAATGCCATAAAGTTCAGTCCCGAGGGGAGCGAGATAAGGCTGACGCTTATAAAGGAGGGTGAGGATGTTATCTTCACCGTAGAGGATCAGGGTCCGGGCATACCCGACGAGGCGAAAAAGCGGATCTTCGACAAATTCTATCAGCACGACAACTCCCGTGAGCAGCAGGGACA
Organism: Eubacteriales bacterium; assembly: GCA_045536065.1. GTDB lineage: Bacteria > Bacillota > Clostridia > Oscillospirales > CAG-272 > UBA1740. Next base: position 19,065 of record JAZSMV010000046.1, read on the forward strand.
CGGCCTTGGCCTTCCTCTTGCCAAGAGGATACTCTCGCTCTGCGGCGGCAGGATAGAGGTGCTTGACCGAGAGGGAGGCGGCGCAAAATTCGTCGTCACCTTAAAGGAATAAGAGATTTTTCTCGGGAAAGATGCGTTTTCTCTTGAAAAAGATGAGATTTCTTTCAAAAAACCAAATATTTTCGGCTGTGGCTTTCCCGAGAGGGAGGGGCACAGCCTTTTTTCAACAAAAATTGATGTTTAATTGAACTTCAGTTGTATTTTAAAATGTATAATTTATGCTAGACTAGAAAAATTATACGCAATTTGGAGGAAGCAATGAGCAATCAGACTATTGACGGCATTCGCTACCGTGATATGCTCTCGGGCGGAGCCGCAGTATTATCCCAGCACATTGGCGAGCTTAATTCGCTTAACGTTTTTCCCGTAGCCGACGGCGACACGGGTACAAATATGTTCAGCACCGTGGAGGGCGGTCTTGCCGCCTTGAACGGCGATCCCTCAAGCATCGGTCAGGTTTCCCGTGAGTTCGCACGTGCGGTTCTTCTGTCCGCAAGGGGCAATTCGGGAGTTATCCTCTCCCAGATATTCGCAGGAATAAACGAATATCTTAAGGACTGCGAAAGCGTTGGCGCAGGCGAGCTTTCCGAGGCTTATAAGAACGGTATCAAAAGCTCCTACGCCTCGGTACAGAACCCCACCGAGGGCACGATCCTCACCGTTTTCAGAGAGAGCACCGAGTACGCTATCGCAAATATTACCGAGAGCTCCACCGTTGAGGACTTTTTCCGCCTTCACGTAGAGGAGGCACGCCGCTCGCTTGCCAGAACACCCGAGCTGCTTCCCGCACTTGCAGAGGCAGAGGTGGTGGACTCGGGCGGAGCAGGCTATCTCTTTATCGCCGAGGGAATGTACGGCGCTCTGACGGGTCAGCTTCAGCCTGCCGCATCGGTGGGCAATACCCCGAAGCCCGCATCTCTTAATATCGACAGCTTCACCCGTGACAGCGTTCTTGAATTCGGCTATTGCACCGAATTTCTTTTAAGGCTCACCACCGCAAAGGTGGACCCCGACAGCTTCTCTCTTGACACCATTCTCTCCGACCTGTCCTCGCTCTCGGGCGAGAGTGTGGTCGCCTACAAGCAGGATGATATAATTAAGGTACACGTTCACACCTTCACTCCCGGCCTTGTGCTTGATAGGATGCAGCGCTACGGCGAGTTCCTTACATTAAAAATAGAGAATATGTCTGTGGGCCACTCCGATAGCATTAAGAAAAAGCCGAAGGTACAGAAAAATCTTGCAACCGTAACCGTTGCCACAGGCGAGGGACTCTCCGCCCTCTTTACCGATATGGGCGCAGATTACATAATAAGCGGCGGTCAGACCGCCAACCCCTCAATCGAGGAGTTTATCAAGGCATTTGATGCCTGCTCGGCGAAAAATATCCTGGTTCTGCCCAACAACAAGAACATTCTCCTTGCGGCAGAGCAGGCGGCTGCGGTCTATAAGGACGCAAATATTTACGTTATCCCCACGAAAAATCTTATGCAGGGCTACTCGGCGCTCTCGGTCATCAATCCGAGTATGAAGGATATTGACTCGCTTATTGCCTCTGCAAAGTCCGCCGCCGAGGCAGTACTTGACGGCGAGATCACAAGGGCTGTCCGTGACGTTAAAATTGAGGGCAGGGAGATCCTTGAGGGTGACTATATGGCTATAAGCGGCGGCAGGATCGTCGCAACCGCAGGCTGTCCCGAGGATGCGGTAATGGAGCTTCTTTCGGTGTCCGACGTAGACTTCTCGGAGCTTATCACACTCTTTGTTGGACGTGAGGTTTCGGCAGATCGCCGTGTGGCTCTCACCGACAGAATTGCCGAGAGCTATCCCGATCTTGAGATCACGGTTTATGAGGGCGGCCAGGAGGTTTACGACTACCTCGTAGCCATAGAATAATTAAAAATGTAAAGAAAGGGTTACAAAATGACTAAAATCGTTATAGATACCAAGGGCGGTGACAAGGGCCCGTCCGTATTGGTTAAGGGCGCAAAGCTGGCTCTTGACAAGTTCTCCGAGCTCTCATTTCTCCTTGTAGGTGATGCAGATTATCTTAGGGAGGAGTGCGAAGAGCAGGGACTTCCTATGGACAGAATTGAGATTCTTGACGCACCCCTCGGCATTACCAATTACGACTCCCCCGCAGACGCTATATACAACAAGACCGAGTCCTCTATGCTTAAGGGACTTCGCACACTTGCCGAGCGTGACGACCTTTTCGGCCTTGTAACCTTGGGCAATACAGGAGTTCTTCTCACGGGTGCGCTCCGTTACCTGTCGGGCAAGGAGAGGGTTCGTCCCGCACTTGCCGCCGTTCTCCCTGCCGAGACGGGCAGCTATACCTGTCTTGTGGACACGGGAGCAACCATTGATTGCACACCCTCTATGCTTCACCATTTCGCAAGGCTTGGCTCGGAGTTTATGAGGCGTACATATCATATCGAGAGCCCCAAGGTCGGTCTGCTCTCAAACGGCGCCGAGCCCACCAAGGGCAATAAGCTTGTAAAGGAGACCTATCCTCTCCTTGCGGCTGACGAGAGCCTTAATTTCGTCGGTAATATTGAGGGCAGCAATGCGCTCTCGGGCGATTGCGACGTGCTTGTCTGCGACGGCTTTGCAGGTAACCAGGTAATGAAGGTCACCCAAGGCACAGCCACAAGACTTATCACCGACGTTATGAAATACGCTCACCGCACAGGCAGTGAGGAGGTAAAGAAGCTTGGTCTCCGTCTTATGAGCGTGTACGACATCGGCTCTCTCGGTGGGGGTATTATTCTCGGAATAGAGAAGCCTATCATCAAGGCTCGTGGCAGTGCAGGTGAGGGTGCTATCGTAGGTATGTCCGAGATGCTTCTCAATATGCAGAGCGGCAAGGAAGTCTTTGACATGGCAAGAAATCAGATATAATTACGTAAAGCGAGGAAAAAACAATGAGTAAAATTAAAATAATCTGCACCTCAACAGGCTGTATTGACTATGCGCCCGACAGATATAAGGAGCTTGGCATTGACATTCTCCGTGTTCACGTGCTTTACGGCGGCGGTGATTATAAGGAGGGTCTTGACCTTGACCCCGTAGCCTTCTATCAGTATCTTGAGACCCTTGAGGATCCCAAGAAGAATCTCCCCTCTACCGCAATGCCCGACACCGAGGACATTATGGCGGCATTTGAGAATGCTATCTCCGAGGGCTATGACGAGGCTATCGTTTATGCTATTTCCTCCTACCTTGGCGGCACCTACAATAAGATCTGCCTTATCGCAAAGGAGTTTGAGGGCAGGCTGAAAATTCAGGTAGTCGACACCAAGATCACCAGCTTTAACGAGGGCTATCTTGCCATCAGAGCCGCACAGCTTGCAGGGGAAGGCAAGAGCAGTGAGGAGATCTTAAAGGAGACCAAGTGGATGATGGAGCATCAGCTCTTTATCGGCGTTGACGGAAAGCTTGATTACCTTATCTACAACGGCAGACTTAAGGGCGGTAAGGCTCTTATGGGTCAGATCCTTAACTTCTGTCCTGTTCTCACCTTCAACAAGGGCGGCGAGTGCGTGGCTCTTGAGAGCGTGCGCACACAGAAGAAGGCGCTTGCACGCACCTGCGAGATACTTAAGGAAACCATCGGCGACCGCTCTCCCGAGGACTATCTGCTCTGGCACGTATACACAGGCCCCTCTCTCCTTGAAACACTTAAGGAGATCGAGGCAAAGGTTGGCGTTAAGACCAACCACGAGGCGGTTATTATGTCCCCTGTAAGCGGAAGTCACAACGGCCCCTGGCTTGCAGGCTACGGCCTTGTATTCCTTCGCCGTGAGGATGAGCCCCTGGAGGACTGATATGATTGAAATAAGAGAGGTAAAATCGGCGTCGGATATAAAGGAATTTATAGAATTTCCCCTGCGCCTTTACAAAGATTGCCCCTACTTCGTGCCTCCTATCTACTCGGATGAGAAGAAGCTCTTAAAGAGCGGCGGCAAAACCGCCGATGCCGATGCGGTGTTCTATCTTGCCAGCCGTGGCGGTCTGACCGTTGGACGTATTCAGGGTATTCTGCAGAAGGAGTATAACCGCAGTCATGGTGCAAAGCAGATAAGATTTACCCGCTTTGACTGTATCGACGACTTCGAGGTGGCACGTGAGCTGTTTTCCGCAGTGGAGAGATGGGGTCTTTCGCTTGGAATGACCGAGATCTGCGGTCCTCTCGGCTACACCGACCTTGACCGTGAGGGACTTTTAGTCGAGGGCTTTAGTGAGAACTCCACCTTTGAGGAGCAGTACAATTACGAATATTACGGCAGACTTATTGAGCGCCTTGGCTATAAAAAGGACGTGGATTGGCTTGAATATGAACTGAAGAAGCCCGAAAAGCGCAATGAAATGCTCACAAGGGTTGCAAAGCGCTCGCTGGAATTAAACAAGCTTCACATCGTCAATACCGATAAGATGTCCAAGAAGGAATACATAGCAAAATACCGTGACGGGCTTTTTGAATGTATAGACAAATGCTACAGCCACCTTTACGGCACTATGGCTCTGTCGAAGGAGACCCAGGACGAGCTGATCGATCAGTTTATGCTGGTTCTTAATAAGGAATTTCTTGTTGTCATCTGCGATGAAAACGACAGGGTGGTAGGATTTGGCCTTTGTCTGCCCGGCATAGGTGATGCCCTGAAGCAGAGTGGCGGCAGACTTACTCCCGCAGCCCTTGTAAAGCTGCTTAAGACCGTAAGATCGCCGAGGGTTATGGATCTTGCCCTGGTTGCCGTAATGCCCGAGTACAGAAACGCAGGCATCAATGCGATCCTTATCGACGGAATACTCGATATTCTGGATCGTGGAGTCGTTGACAGCTGCGAGACCAACCTTAACCTTGAAACCAACACCGCCGTTCAGGCTCAGTGGAAATACTTCAGCGCCCGTCAGCACAAGCGCAGACGTGCATACATTAAAAGAATAGGAGATTAAGTTATGCTTGAAAAATTAAAAGTGGTACTCGCAAGGGTTCTGCCCGATCTTGATATGTCTACCGTTACCGAGGGTAGCCGTCTTATTGAGGATCTTGGCTTTGATTCGCTGGCGCTTATGATGATGTCTATGGAGATCGAGGACGCCTTTTCCTTCAGATTTACCGAGTTTGTAAAATTTGAGACCGTAGGCGACGTTTGCAGCTATCTTGAGGGCAAAATCTAACTAAAAGTCAATAATAGTTTACATAATACAACAAAAAACGGCGGTTTACCCGCCGTTTTTCTTTTTTTATTTGTTTTTTATTTCGCTGTGTTTTTTATTTTTTTCGTACGAAAGCAGTTCTTTTCGCTTATTTCAGATAGCTAAACTCACTCTGATCGCCAAAGTTATCTTCACCCATAAAATGAGCTATGGTGTGGGCGATCTGGATGTTTTCCACTTCCTTGCCGTCAAAGAGCTCTGCGCTATGACCGTAAACGAACACAGGCACAGGATGTGCGGTATGCTCCTCCGAGTGATATTCAAGCACACCCTCCTCATTAGGATACAGGTCGCCTGTCTCGTGGTCTGCGGTGATGAGAACGAAGGTGTCGGGATGGTAGAAGGCATACTCCATAAACACGCCGATAGCCTGGTTAAAGCGCACCATCGCATTAAAGGTCTGATCGAGGTAGTTCTTGTGGCAGTGCTTGTCGATATGTGCCTCCTCGTACATAAGGAAGAAGCCGTCCTCGTCATCGTCAAGAGTGTCAAGCATAGTGGTTATCTTCTTCTCGATAACGCCCATATACTTGGTATTGTAGTAGTCAAAGCCGCATTCAAGCTGCAGTCCGTAGTTTAACTGTGCCTGAAGCTGTGAGTCCAGAATAAAGGTTGTTCCGCCACGGCTGTCTGCGTGGGCAGAGAAGGATGCGGGAGTAGCGCCCGTCTTGTTCTCGGTGGACATAACGCCTGCCGCCTTACCCTTCTCGCTTGCCAGCTCGCAGAGGTTCTTGACGTCATTTAAGTCCTTGTCACGTCCGATATACTCATTGTAGGTCTTGTGTCCGCTGGAGAGAGCGGTGCCGCCTGCCGCACTGTCGGTAACGCCCGAGAGCGACTCGGTTCTGGAATATGCCTTATAGGGCAGGTAATAGCCGTAGAAAATATCCTCGCCCTCGCCGTATTCAAGGTCGTTTTCAAAATACTCGAACATCCTTGTCTGATATTCTCCCATTCCGTCGCCGATCAGCATAATAAAGCTTTTCGCTTCCTTAATAATAGGAGTATGTACCGCTACCTCCTTTGCCACCTCTGCGCTGTAACCGTCGGTGGGAATATAGGTTTCGATAAAGTAATATGCCGCCGCAGCTATGATAAACAGGTCACCCTTCAGGGCAATGCTGCTATCATTTGCGGTGATAAGGAACTCAAGACCCTCGGTCTTTTCGGTAAGGCTCTTTGAGATCTCACGCTCGGTCTCGCCCACAACTATTTCGTTTTGGGTGAGGGGCGCTTCGCTGTCCTCGATTATAGGCAGCTCCTTGTCGGTGCGTGCGAGAATCTGGTCTTTAATATACTCAGCCGCCCTCTTTGAGTAGTCGTAGTCCTCGTCGGAGTAGACGATAGAGTAGTCGCCAACGTTCACCCCGTTGATAAAGGTATCGGCCTTTGGCTTCTCGCCCTCATCCTTGTTACAGCCCACGAAGGACATAAGGATCGCAAGGATAAGAAAGAGACATATCAGCTTGTTTTTCATATTTTTTCTCCCTAAAGTCAACGCTTTTTTATAAGAAAACAAAGTTTTTTACTAAAAAAATATTCTTTCTACATAATTATACCACAAACAGACCCTCATTGCAACTATTTAAAAATAATTTTAAATAGTCTTGACAAAAAGCGAGAAAAATGCTATAATCTATTTAAAGAAAATTTTAAATAGGTGGCAAAAATGGGCGAAAATAATATATTCAAGGTGCTCTCGGACAGTCAGCGCCGTGAAATACTTGTGATGCTACGCTCGGGCAGGATGTCTGCGGGCGAGATAGCCGAGAGGCTTTCGGTAACTCCCGCCGCACTCTCCTACCATCTGCGTCTGCTTCGAGGTGCGGATCTGGTTATGGAATACAGGGAGAAAAATTTTATTTATTATGAGATAAACACCACGGTTTTTGATGAGATAATTCTGTGGGCGAAACAGTTCGGAGGTAAATATGAAGACTAAAATTGTAAATCTTGCTTTACTTTTAGTGTCGATTTTCGGCACTTTGGCACTCCTTTCCGCCTTTCCCGATCAGGTGCCGGTGCATTTTAATATTCACGGCGTGGCGGATCGCTTCGGCTCGAAGTATGAGTTTTTGATAATGCCTCTTATAATGCTGATTATGGACGGCCTCTGGCTTGTCTGTGACTTTGGCTACCGCAGACAGATAAGGTCGACCCAGGATGAAAAGAAGATCGCCGAGGGCAAGACCAACCTTAAGGTTATCTCCATCACCTTTACCCTTATCTCCATTCTTTTCCTTGTGCTGAACGCCGTCTTCCTTTATATGTCCTACACTCAGCTTGACGGTGCCGATGCGCCGAAGCTGGATGTTATGAGCATCACCACGGTTGCTATGGGAATTGTGTTTATCCTTCTCGGCAACATTATGCCTAAGGCAAAGAACAACAGTCTTATCGGCTTCCGCTTCCCCTGGACCAGATACAACGACGTCACCTGGGTAAAGTGCAACCGCTTCGCAGGCTGGACAATGGTCATTTCAGGCGTTATCACCGCTGTCGGCGGCCTCATTTTTAACGGAATGAACGCTATGCTTCTGATGATGTTTGCCATTTTCGGCTCGCTTATCGTGATGCTGATATACGCATACCTGGTCTACTCCGACGAAAAGAAGAAAGAGGGTTAGCCGTAAGGTAGTCGAACCAACAAGGTTTTAAAAGATAGATTTCTCCCTACTCATCGCCAATTTTTTCTTAAATATCCGCATATTCCTCAAAAAAATTGGCTTGATTATGAAAAAATCTATTCTTTTAAAACTGCTT
>JAZSMV010000099.1:0-12343 GCA_045536065.1 Eubacteriales bacterium
GAATCGTCATTCGGCAATCCCAAGCCGTTCTCCCATTTTGCAACGGCAGAGCGTGAGATATGTATATCGGCCGCGAGCTTTGTTTGCGAGATACCTTTTTCGTTCCGCAGTTGTCTTAATTTTTCGGAAAACTCCATAGAAACACCTCCGTTCTTTCTGAACATATTTTATCATAGTTTCGGCTAAAAATCTACCCTTTGGAGTGTTACTTTGACGAGTTACGCTGTTACTTTTATAAAAAACCTCGCTCCGAACGGAACGAGGGCGTAACTTTTGTAACTGACCTTTGTTATTCGTTTATGTCTGATTGCACCTCCTGTTAGCACAACAACATACCACAGAAGAAAAGAAAGTCCAGCACTTTTTCGAAAATAAATCCGGGCTTTTTTTCACGGCCGTACTCTTTGATTACTGCGATGCAAATATTGATTAGCGAAGGCATAAAGAAAAATCCATCAAAGACTCTCGTCCATGACGGATTTTTCTTCGTCCTATTCGGTTTTTGGTTATTTCTCCGTTAAGACGGGCAAGCTTTACGGTTAACCTCTTTTTTTCTGACAAGAAACAATAAATCGCTCCCTTTGTTATCAGAATATCAATGAAGACGATCAGTTATCTATTTGCAATACAGCATCTGCAAAGGTAAATATTTCCTGAACTGTTGCTCCTTGTATGTGACCGTGATTAAGCTCGGGAATCAATATCATTCTTCCGTTTATTGCGGTATTTGCGCACTTTTCTGTAGCATCGACCGTGAAGAACGGATCACCCTCCCAGTTAACAAAAAGCATAGGTGTACGGCAATTTCGCAGCATCTCAACGTCGTCCCACAAGAAAGAGCATCTTGGATAGGTATCATAGAGTGTACCAAACATGCCCGATGTACCGGTCATTGCAACTGCTCCGTATACAGGAACGGCAAAGGCGAATCGATCATCATAAGCGGCTGCATTCGTTGCTATTACTCCACCCCAAGAAATGCCTGTAAGTCCAGTTTTGCTACTATCCACCTGATCAAAGGAGGACAAAAATGAGTTAGCCACAATAGTTCCCGCTATGGCGTGATAGAGAAACTGCTCATTAGCAGGCTTTGCATAATCGCTATAATCCGTGTTGCTCGGACCGTGATGCTTTATACTTTCAAATGAAAGGTTTGACGACGAGCCCAAACTTGCGTTCGAGACCGGAATTCTACCCTCGGTATCAATTGCAATAGCGGCGTATCCCCTATCGTTCCACATTTTAACCCAATCGTAGAAAGCGGTACCACCGCCACCGTGAACAAGCACAACGCCGGGAACGGGATTCCCCTCCGTTGCCGTAGCGGGTATACCAACGAAAGCAAAGACATAGGTCGGAGCGCCGTTATAATCAACGCTTTGCAGAAAATATGCCTGCACTCCCTGCTCCTCTCTATCGTATTGAGGCGCTCTTTCGTAAATCGGAGTATTCCAGAGTTGATCCGGGAATCTGACCTCGTCGATACCGGTATAATATTGCCTATCGTCAACTATATTTTCTTTTGTCGGAAAAACATATTGCGGTGTCTCATTATGGTCGGTGTTGCCTCCGGATGAGTCAGTGTTATCACACGCAACACACAAACTGCATAATACAATGGCAAGCAAAACTGCCAAGAATTTTTTAATCATATAGCAACTCCAATAATGTATAGGGGTTATTCCATTCCGCAATGTTTTTGGCAAAAGCCGCATAAACGGTTTTATCCCCTGACAATTTTTTATTGAAATTATTATATCATATTTTTGTTGTTTTTTCAATATGTTTCTATTCGGACAAGTTTTACGCCTGTAAAAAAACTGTTGCAAATCAAAAATGTGTATGATATAATATAGGTAAAATAACCTGCTGGTGCAGATGAGAAAGGAGAAAATAAGATGATTGTTAGAGAGGTAATCGCAAGCTAAACCGAATAGGGCGATGGCAAAGCATTGGAGGTAGGGATACCTCTTTATTGTCATGCCATTTTGAAATCCTGATATTTGTGCTAACACACTCAGGGTGTGTTATTTTTATGCCATTTTTCGGTTGTAAAGTGAATTTTAAAGTAAACTATACGACGTATGGAGGACATTAACAGTGTATTTAGAAAAATACGGATTTGATAGCCAGAGTTATCAGAATTATGAAGGTATGCCTGCAAGAGTTATTGCGGTGCATAAGGAAAGATATAAGCTTGTTTGTGAAAAGGGTGAGTGCTACGGCAGGCTCAAGACAAAGGTATACTACGTAGAGCTTGAGGACTTCCCTACCGCCGGTGATTTCGTTATCATAAGCTACAACCCATCGGGCGACAGCTTGATAGTGAAAACTCTGCAAAGGCGCACCGTTTTTACGAGAAAAGACCCGAATCCCAACAAAGCCGAGCAGGCTGTGGCAGCGAATTTTGATTACGTATTCATTATGCAGTCGCTCAATCACGATTTTAACCCCAAAAGGCTTGAGAGATACCTGACACTTGCCTGGCAATCAGGAGCTATGCCCATCGTTGTTTTGACAAAAGCAGATCTGCTGGATGATTTCAGCAGTCAGCTAACAACGGCAGAGCTGTATGCCATGGGCGCCCCTGTTCACGCAGTCAGCTCCCAGAGTGGGTATGGAATAGATGAGTTAAAAAGATACCTGGCGCCAGGTAAGACGGTGGTATTTCTCGGCTCTTCGGGAGTGGGTAAATCCAGCCTTGTCAACGCCTTGGCAGGCGAGGAGATTATGGCTACAAGCGATATACGTGAGGATGACAGCAAGGGACGCCACACCACCACCCACAGAGAGCTGATAATGCTGGAAAACGGCTCTATGATAATCGATACCCCCGGTATGCGTTCGCTGGGTATGTGGGACGTCAGAGGCGGTATTGAAAACGCCTTTGCCGACGTGGAGCAGTACCTGGGCTGCTGTAAATTCACCAACTGCCGCCACGAAAGCGAGCCGGGCTGCGCCATAAAAGCAGCCATAGAGTCGGGTGAGCTTACACGTGAGCGATTTGAAAGCTATATTGCCCTGCAAAAAGAGGCAAGGTATTCGGATGATAAGGATAGCTTTCTCCGTGATAAAAGAGAGTGGCACAAGTCGATTGCAAAGGGTACGAGGCTACTCAAAAAGACCAATCCAAAGCACAGACAGTAAGGGGGTGTATCAATGGAAAGAATTATAAAAGCAGTAACAGCAAATGAGCTTGACAGCTCAGTAGAGCTTGTAAAACAGGTATTCACCGATTCCGAGGGTTCCGAGCAAGGAGAGCTTGTCTCAAGTCTTGTTAAAGAGATTCGCTCAAAGAAATACTATCTTCCCGAGCTTGATCTTATTATGGTAAATGAAAACGAGGAGATTTTAGGACACATTATGCTTTCACGCTTTCATATCGAGGGAAGATATGAAAACGAGCTGTTGCTCCTCTCCCCCGTTTCAGTCAAGACGGAATATCAGCGTCAGCATATTTCAAAGGAGCTTATTGAGTGCGGTCTTAATAAGGCCAAGGAATTAGGCTACAAGCTCTGCATGGTAGAGGGCAACCCGAGAAATTACCGTGCTAGAGGCTTTAAGACATCTGCAGATTACGGCGTTTTTGCCGACGAGAGCGTTGGCCTTCCCCACGTTGACTGCTTGATGATCCAGGAGCTTGTTCCCGGAGCATTAGAGGGTGTTCACGGCTACGTGAATTACGCTATGTACGACGCACTCAGATAAGGGAAAATGAAAAGGAGTCCGGTTCGGACTCCTTTTTTATTTATTCGGGTAATTTTACACACTTCTCAGGCTTGAAAAGTCTGACGATTGCCCTGCCAAGCTGATTGTTTGCTATATGCAAAAGCACAAGCGCCATCTTGTGAGAAAGCAAGCCCTCGCTGGCATAGGAGATAGAGCGCAAGCTCATAGCTCTGATGGTCTGCCAGCCAAAGTAGGCGTTCTTAACCTTGGTCTCCTTATCGGGTGTGTTCTTGCCACGTTTCTCGATGGAATAGATGGTTTTAAAGGCGAAGTTAATCATTCCAAAGAGGAATTTACCGCCTGCGGTCTTATACTCACGCAGAGGAGTGTTAAGGTCGTATGGACGTGTGATTTTAGGCTCCTGAATACTTCTGCCTAAAATTATATTGTCAAATTCCTCATCTGTTATATTTAGGAACTGCTCTTTTGCCCTGCTATAAAGACCGTTATAGCCTTCATCACTCGAAAGCTCCACACCCTCATTTATGCTTACGTCAGCAGAAAGGATAACAGTATTGGCATCCGAGCAAAGCTCGATTTTATACTCGCCGTTCTGAAGCTGCCAACCAAGAGCAGCGTCTGAATAATACCTTAAGCTGTCAACAGGAATATCTACGCTGACCGTCTTGCTTTCACCTGCATAAAGGGATACTTTTTCAAAGCCACGAAGCTCACGAAGAGGCTTAACGGGACCGCACTTTGGAGCATTGACAAAGAGCTCGACGGTGGTGCTTCCATCACGGTCACCTGTGTTGGCAACGTCAAGCGTTACCTTAATGGTACCATCCGACTTCTCTGCCCTCATATTGCTATACTCAAAGTCGGTATATGAAAGGCCAAAGCCGAAGGGATATTTTACAGGAACGCCAAAGCTTGTGTAATAACGGTAGCCGACGAAAATACTTTCCTTATATCTGTCGTTTGTGGTCTTGGTAAACTCATTGCCGAATGGAACGTCAGAATAGCTGTGAGGCCAGGTCTCAGGAAGTCTGCCCGAGGGATTTGCCTTACCGAACAGAAGCTCGTAGGCAGCCTCTCCGCCCATCTCACCGGGAAGATACATATTAAGAACAGCATCCACCGATGAATCAAAGCTCATATCAACAGGCGAGCCGCCGAACATAACGAAAATTATCTTCTTGCCAAGTCTCGAAAGCGCCAGAAGAAGCTCAAGCTGATTTTTCGGAAGGTCAAGATTGGTTCTGTCAAAGCCCTCGCTCTCGGCATATTCCGAAAGACCGCCGAAGAAGATCACCGTATCGGCATCCACAGCCTTGCTGAGCGCACGCTCAACCAGAATCTTATCCTCCTCAAAGGAAAATACATTATAGCCCTGCTCATAGTCGTAATCTATATTATGAGCATCAAATGCCGCTTTGGGAGAAACAAGCTTATAGGGGTTAATAAGCGAGGAGCCTGCACCCTGATAGCGCATTTTCTCAAACATCTCGCCCACAACAAGATACTTCTTGCAGGGACAGAGAGGAAGGGCTTTGCCCTCATTTTTCATAAGCACGGCGCTGTTGGTGGCAAGCTGCTTTGCAAGCCGGGCGTGCTCTTCGAACTTATTCTCTACCTTGCGCTTGGACTCGACGCCACGCTTAACTATTGCAAGCACACGGCGAACTGCGGTATCGACTATCTCCATAGAAAGTCTGCCGTCATTTACCGCATCAACGATAACCTGTCTGTTGTGACCAATGTCACCCGGCATCTCAAGGTCAAGGCCTGCCGAAAGTCCGAGAACTCTGTCGTTTACCGCACCCCAGTCGGACATTACAAGACCCTCATAGCCCCAATCTCTGCGCAGAACTCCGTTAAGAAGCTCCTCGTTTTCGGACGCATACATTCCGTTTACCTTGTTATATGCGCACATTACAGATGCAGGCTTGCCCTCCTTGATAATAGGCTCAAAGGCCTTCAGATATATCTCACGGAAGGCACGGTCGTCAACTATGGAATCACCGAAATAACGGTTCGCCTCATTATTGTTGCAGGCATAGTGCTTTACACTGGTGCCGATATCCATATCCTCAATGCCACGGGTAAGTCTTGCACCGAGAGTGCCTGCAATAAGGGGATCCTCGCTGAAATACTCAAAGTTTCTGCCGCAGAGGGGATTTCGCTTTATATTAACGGCAGGACCGAGAATAAGGCTTACACCGTAGAAGTGACATTCCTCGCCCATAGCAACACCCATTTTATAAAGAAGCTCCTTATTCCAGGATGCAGCGGTGGTGGAGGCGGCAGGAAAACAGGTGGATAGCTCGGTCTGACCGAGGCCAACTGTATCGTCTCCCGCCTTTCTGAGCCTGAGACCGTGAGGTCCGTCGGTAAGAATAACCGACGGCAGTCCTACCCGGCTTACTTTATTTGTAAACCAGGACTTGTGTCCCGAAAGCAGACAGGCCTTCTCCTCAAGGGTAAGCTCGCTAATCAATTTATCAATATCAATCATCATTCTTTCTTTCAAAATAATCCTTTAGGATTCTATACATCTGACCGTATTTTACAGTTCCGTCATCCTTTACCTGATCAACGAAGGTATATACGCCCTCCTGGTCGCCGTAGGCTGTCTGCTGATTGGACCAGGCATCAAGAATCTCGTCATAATCCGCAGTGTTAAGATCAAGCTTAAGATTATCGTTTGAAGGATCGCCGTCGGTGAGTACACCCTGATCATTGCTGAGATTGAGCTTCTGAACAACAATGCCCCAGGTGTTATCCCAATAACCAACCGAGATCATCTTATAGCTCCAGGTAGTCCAGCCCCAGCCAAGCTGCTCGTACTGATCAAGATAGTGCGCCCAAGCCTCGTCGTTACCGAAGAAGCTGAACTCACCTACGAACTTGGGAACGTCGAAGTCAGAAAGGCTGTAAAGACCGAACTGAAGCGCATAGAATAGCTCATTGGGAATGCCCTTGTCGTGATTCCAGTTATAGAAATGATACTGATAGAGCACGTTCTCCCAGCCATACTTCTCGGGACTGGGAAGTGATACGGGATACCATACGCCCTCAATGGAGATTACGTGATCCTCATCAACCTCACGGATCGCATCATATAGGCGATCCATTACCTGCCACTGAAGAGGACCTGTGCCGATTTCGTTACGGCTGGTAGGCTCGTTTGCAAGATCGTATGCAAGAATTGCGGGTGCAAGATCGGAGGCCTCGGTAGCATAGTGCTTTGCGATAGCTCTCCAAAGGTTGCACATAAACTCTATGTAGCTGTCGTTTGTCCAGAAGTCAATATCTCTGGTACCGCAATGCTCATAGCCGCTCTGTCCGCCCATAACACCGTGCATATCGATAATAACCTTAAGGCCGTGGTTGTCTGCGTATTCAAGGAACTTGTCAAGCTTGGTGAAATCGAGCTCAATGTCCTCGAAATCCATTGCGCAGAGCTCCTCATCAGTAAGTCTGTATCTGTCGTGAGTGGTAAGGAAGCTGCGGTAATATACAGGCAGACGTACGGTGTTAAGACCGATATCGCTGATAAGAGCGAAGTCTGCATCTGTGCAGTAGGAATCAAAATATGCGTCATTAAGCGCCTCAATCTGCTCATCGGTAAATCTTTCAGCAAGGATGGCGTCCATCTCCTCCTGATAGATCTCCTCATATTCCTCAACGATAGTGCCGTCGTGGTTAAGCTTTGCATAGCTGCCGTCATTGTTGGTAATAGCGCCGATAGAGTTAACCGTCATCCAGCCCTCTGCAATAAACAGGTTGCCGTAGTTAACGCCTCTGATCTCAAAGCGCTTACCGTCGGGAGTGTAAAGTCCCCTGCCCACTGCCGTAATAGTATTTAGGCTGTTAGGCTCAATGTCCACCTGGTCGGGAATATCGTGCTTATAATTCTTTGCATAAGCGTCTCCCCAAATAAGAAATCCGCCGGCAAAAAGAACAAGCGCAAGAATGATAACAACTATTGTAATCAGTACTTTTTTCATATTGACCTCCAAAATATTTTATTTCCATTAAAATTATACCATTTTAAAAAAATAATGTCAATTTTTTGAAGGCCTTCAAATTTAACAAATATATAGGTAAAAAATTGTATAGATTTAATAAATGGCTGTTAATTTGGAGATATTCTTGCTTTTTTCTCCCCCTTATGATACAATATAAGCGAAAGGCGGTGCTGTAAATGTTTTTTGATAAGCTTTTTAAAAGGGATAAATATCCCGAAAAGGCAAAGTATAAAAAGGGAGATTTCGTAAACTTCAGACGCCGTGGCGAGCTCTGCTTCGGTTACATATACGAGGCCTTTGAGGATAAGGAAGGAAATATCTCCTATACCATACAGATAGGCGGTCAGTGTCCTGCCTTGATCTATAACTGGAAGGAAGAGGAGATCCTTGGTCTAAAAACCAGATAATCCCATTTCCCTCCCATATTTTTGAGCAGAATAGAATATACCTCCATACTTTTGCATAAACTTGCAGCAGATGGAGGTATATTTTTATGAGTAAAATTAAAGATCTTTGGGATAAGATAAAGCCTTATATCCTGCCTTATTCGATAGCTATTGCCATACCGCTGACGGTGGGAATTGCTTCGGCGGCGCTTACCAAGGACAGTATGGACGTGTACGGTGAGCTTAATGCTCCGCCACTTGCACCGCCCGCCTTTCTGTTCCCTATCGTATGGAGCGTGCTGTTTATACTTATGGGTATAAGCTCGGCTATGATATTTACGAAAAAGGAACGAAATCCCGAGGCGGCAAAGCGTGGACTGATATACTACGCCGTAAGCCTTGTGCTGAATTTCACATGGAGCATAGTTTTCTTTAATCTGCAGGCGTCGTTTTTCGCCCTGCTCGTGCTTATAGCTCTGCTCTATTGTATCGTCCGTACTATCCTCGAATACCGCAAGGTATGGCCTGCCGCCGCTTATCTGCAGATTCCCTATGCTCTCTGGGTCGGCTTTGCAGGATACCTTAATGCAGGAATATGGCTGCTTAACTGATTATTTGAAAATGAACATCTGCGTCCAATAGCTGCCCTGCGCAACATAGCCTACGCCGAGGTGAGTGTATGAGGAATTTAGTATATTTGCTCTGTGGCCGGGCGAGTTCATCCACGCCTTAACTACAGCCTCGGGCGTGGAATAGCCCTTTGCTATGTTTTCTCCTGCTGTTCTATATGTGATACCAAAGCTCTTCATCATTTCGAAGGGAGAGCCGTAGGTGGGACTTGTATGTGAAAAATAACCCAGATCCTTCATATCCTGCGATTTATATCTGGCAACACGGGAAAGCTGCCAATCCTGTGTCAGAGGAGCAAGTCCCGCCTTGCTTCGCTCTGCATTTACCAGACGGACCACCTCGCTTTCAAACGAGGCTACCGAGGAACTGACAGACGGAATGTTTATTATCTGTCCGGGATAGATCAGGTTATAGTTTTTTATCGTAGGATTTGCCGCCTTTATTTCGGACAGACCAACCTTATAGGTAACGGCGATCTTCCAGAGACTATCGCCCTTTTTAACCGTATGAGTTGTAGCAGCGGAAGCTGTGAGAGCAGTAGCCAGCACAAGCATTACCGATACCAAAATGATGCTTATTACTCTTTTCATTATTAAAACCTTCCTTTATTTTCTTGTTTGGTCGGATAGCTCCAACCAGGCCGTGACTCACTCCCTTCTTCTATTGAGAACAAAAAAGCCGTCGACGAAAAATGCGACGAGCTTCCCAAATTTATTACGGTATAATTATACCATTTCTGAGAGCTTAAGTCAAATGTAATATATGGAAAAAGGATAGCCCCCCGTGAAGGCGGCTATCCTTTATTTTATTCCTCATGCTTCAGGCGGAATGTAGCCTTAAGCGTGAATATCCATTTCATTACTACGCTGGGATCATTTGGAATGATTCGATAGATCTGATCCTTGTGCTGAATCTCAAAATATGCTCCGGGACGGAAAGGCAATATTGGGAATGACATAGTGGGGATCTCCTCTACAAAAGGCTCTCCTCTCATTTCTCCCTTCATCACAAACTTGTTAAAGTCAAAGCCTATCTTGCCACGGCCCACAGCCTCGTATCTATGCTTTTTCTCATTAATAGCATGGATCTCGGCCTTGGTTTCGTAGTAAAAGTTGGGATGCTCCTTAACGAAGTCGTAAACCGACTCCTCAATAAATGCGTGCCAGTCGCTGGGGTACTTATATACAGGCTCGCTACCGTCGACACAGGACAGCATTCCGTAGTTGTCACTCTTAACGGTATATCCGCAAGCCTCACAGCAGAGCTTGTTCTTGCCCCTTACCCAAATTGTAAATTCCTTATTACACTTCGGGCACTTGTAAAGCACGTGCTCAAGACCCTCTACGTTATCGCCGTTTTTATAGTAAACACGCTTCTCGTCGTTATGTCTGTATGCATCAAAGGAAAGATGCTCTGTAACCACCTTTGCCGCCTCTTCATCGGAAAGCGCAGCAAACTCCTCCTGGGATGCAAGCTTATACAGCTCAAGGGTTATCTCGCCCTTTCGCTTTACCCTCGCCCACTTGGGATTGGTGAGATATGTACCGTTTAAGCGGGCAACGTAAATATCCGCCTTAAACCACTTAAGAACCTTTGCAGTAGCAAGAGGAATGGGAGTCGACGCACCGCTCTCGGTCATAAGACCTGCGGGAAACAGCATTAGAGGCTCGTCGTGATCAAGAACAGCCTTCATTCTGCGCATATCAAGCGCGCTGGTCTGGAACTGATTCTTGCTTATAGCACCCGACATTTCGATAAGGGGAGCTATGGGAAGTGTTTCAACCATAGACTTACTTACAACAAAGTGAGTCTTGGGAGGTACGGCAGCATAAGCGGGAAGAACGTCGATAACCGACTCGTGATTAGCAATAATCACAAATCTACCGGTTTTACCCTCCAACTCGTTGCGAACAAATTTTACGTTATATATGAACTTACAGAGGAATCTGGATATTCCCCTGCCAAGAGAAACCACAAATTTGTTGGGATGTCTGAAGGTCTTTTTATGAGATTTCTTCATCTGCATATCCTTTCTTTGCTATCAAACGAAAAAACAGTCGGTTACTGAAATGATACACGCAATACATTAAAGCAACCTTAAACGCAGAGTGATGCAGCTATTACCGCAATCACTCTGCTGTTATTATAAAGTCAGATCACTTAAGATCGATCATTGTTTCATCCCAGATCTCGGGAGCCTCATAGCCAAGCATATTAACTGTGGTTGCCGCTACGTTGGAAAGGCCAAAATCGTTTCTGCCCTGCTTTAAACTGTATTTATCGGCATTAAAGTTGTCATAGATAATGAAGGGCACGGGGTTGAGGGTATGGCTTGTCTTTGCCTTGAAGCTACCGTCCTTGTTAGCCTTTGGAGACTTTGTCTTCTTATCAAGCTCGTACATCTCGTCAGCGTTGCCGTGATCGGCAGTGATGAGAGCAACACCCTCAAGCTCGTCTACAACCTTAAGAATTCTTGCAAGCTGAAGATCGAGAGCCTCCATAGAGCATTCGGTTGCGAGGAAGGAGCCTGTGTGACCTACCATATCACCGTTAGGGAAATTAACACGAAGGTACTTGTATTTTCCGCTTCTAAGACAGGAGATGAGCTCGTCTGTAATCTCTGCACACTTCATCCATGGGCGCTGCTCAAAGGGTACTACATCTGAAGGAATCTCGATGTAGGTCTCAAGCTCCTCGGAGAACTTACCGGACTTATTTCCATTCCAGAAATATGTCACGTGACCGTACTTCTGAGTTTCGGAAATAGCAAGCTGATTTACGCCCGCAGAGACAAGATATTCGGTCATTGTATTGGTGATTTCGGGGGGGCTGACGAGATATCTTGATGGAATGTGAAGGTCGCCGTCATACTCAAGCATACCTGCGTAAAGAACCTCGGGAACCCTCTTTCTGTCAAACTTATCGAAGTCTGCACCCGATTCGAAGGCCTTGGAAATTTCGATGGAACGGTCGCCGCGGAAGTTATAGAAAATAACGCTATCGCCATTCTCAATAGTTCCTACGGGCTTGCCATTCTTTTCGATTACAAACGGAGGAAGGTCCTGGTCGATAACCTTTGTCTCACTTCGATAGGTAGTTATAGCCTCCTCTGCAGAAGCAAATGCTCTGCCCTCGCCAAGAACGTGAGTCTGCCAGCCGCGCTCAACCATAGACCAGTTAGCCTCATATCTGTCCATTGTTATCTGCATACGGCCGCCGCCCGAAGCGATTGCAATATCAAATTCAGGAGATCTAAGTGCACTAATGTATTCCTCGAAAGGACACACGTAATCAAGCGCGCTGGTTTCACCAACATCACGTCCATCCAGAAGAATATGAATACGAACGCGGCGAACGCCCTCACTCTTTGCTGCCTCGATAAGCGCCTCAAGATGATCTATATGGGAGTGAACGTTGCCGTCCGAGAAAAGACCGAGAAAATGAAGAGTGGAAGAATTTTCCTTAACGTTTGATACAAGGCTCTTCCAGGTTTTGGATGCAAAGAGCTTGCCGCTCTCAATAGACTGAGAAACAAGCTTTGCTCCCTGCGCGAACACCTGACCCGAGCCAAGGGCATTGTGTCCAACCTCGGAGTTACCCATGTCATCGTCACTCGGAAGTCCT
>JAZSMV010000029.1:0-9471 GCA_045536065.1 Eubacteriales bacterium
GAGCAGGTGCAGGACTTTTATCCCACCCCTGGTACCATTTCGACGGTAATGTACTACACGGGCATTAACCCGATGAACGGCAAGGGGATCTACGTTACCACCGATTACCACGAAAAACAGCTTCAGCGAGCGCTCCTTCAGTACTCGAGGCCCGAGAATGCGAATCTGGTTCGTGAGGCGCTTCGTCTGGCAGGCAGAGAGGATCTGATCGGCACCACTCCTGAATGTCTTGTCCGTCCATCCTTCTCGGGCGGCAGATTTACCCCCGATAAAAAGCAGCCCCAGAGATCGAAAAAGGGTGGCAAGCAGACGTCTGCGGCAGCAGGCAGAGGCAGACCCACCGCTGCGGGAGCGAGAGGTATGGCGACCCACAAGGCAGGGAAGAGCAAATTCGACCGAATTTTCGGTGATGACGCAGGGCGGATTCGCCGTGAGGCAGACAGGCTCTCCTCGGCAAAGGGTAGCTCTGCAAAGGGCAAAAAAGCCTCTCAAAAGTCTGCGTCCAACCCCACGGGGCAGGCGAAAAAGACGGGCTCGGGCGGCAGAAAGCGCTAAAAGTGTTCGTAATATTTACGAAGCAAAAGTGTCATAATTCGCTCGCTTTGAGCGACTTCCTAAGAAAAGTGAAATCCGACGGAAAATGACTTAAAATTTGGCAAATCACGGAAAAGTATAATTTCGCTTTATCCTAGCTTTAAATTTTCTGTCCCGAAGGCAAAATGTGGAAAACCTGCCGCTTTTTCGAAAAAAACAGGGCAGAAATGAAGAAAATTACACTTTTTCGCCAAAGGGTTATCCACATTTCCAACATTCCGAATTGTTGAAAACCACTCTTTTGGGGTGTCACAAATTTGACAAAAGTCGACTTTTTACACTCCACAGGGCTTATAGAGCTTCCACCTTCAGAGAGTCCGCCTCGCTCTCCTGCAATAATTTCTTGCAAAAAGAGGTAGTAATTTTTACGAATAAAAAACCCCATTTTTAACACAGCAAAGGTACGGTTTAAAATGCAGGAAACAAAAGCTAGATTCCTGAGGGCGAAGCGAGCCCTCTTTGACAAGGCCTTCGGCAGTCGGCTCAACCCCGAGCAGCGCCGTGCGGTCTTTACGGTTGGCGGTCCACTTCTCGTCCTTGCGGGCGCAGGCAGTGGCAAGACCACCGTTCTTGTAAACCGAATAGTTTATCTTATAAAATACGGCAACGCATACTTTTCCGACCTCACTCCCGACGGTCTCTCTCCCGAGGCCTGCGAGATCCTTGAGGGCTGTATAAATATGTCACCCGAGGAGATAGAGGAGATATTGCCTCAGTTCACCGAGAGCCCTGCGGCTCCCTGGTCGGTGCTTGCCATCACCTTCACCAACAAGGCGGCGGGCGAGATCCGTGACAGACTTCTCCGTGCCTTCGACAACTCCGACGTGGCGAGCTCTGTATGGTCGGGCACCTTCCATTCGGTATGCCTTCGCATTCTCCGTCGCTATGGCGACAGGCTTGGCTACCGTGAGGGCTTTTCCATCTACGACACCGACGACAAAAAGCGACTGCTCACCCACTGTATGAAGGAGCTTCTTATCGACGAGAAGCGACTTGCGGTCAAGGCGGTTGCGAGTGCTATCAGCATTGCCAAGGACGAGCTGAAGTACCCCGACGATCTGGAGATCAGCCGTGACCCCAGAAGCCGTGACGTTGTGACGATCTACAAGCTCTATCAGAAGAAGCTTATGGAGAACAACGCCGTTGACTTTGACGATATTATTATGAAAACGGTGGAGCTTCTGCAGAATGATGCAGAGGTGAGGGAGTATTACCAGAGCAAGTTCAGATACGTGCTTGTGGACGAGTATCAGGACACGAACTACGCACAGTTTGTCCTTACCAAGCTCCTCTCCGACAAATACAGAAACATTATGGTAGTTGGCGACGACGATCAGTCGATCTACAAGTTCCGTGGCGCCACTATCGAGAATATACTTAATTTTGACACCACCTATCCCGATGCCACCGTTATCAAGCTGGAGCAGAACTATCGCTCCACGGGTAACATTCTTGATGCGGCAAATGCGGTCATTCACCATAACGATAACCGCCGTGACAAGCGCCTCTGGTGTGAGAAGGGAGCGGGCGAGAGGATAATTCTTCATCAGGCAGACGATCAGAACGACGAGGGCAGATATATTATCGACAGGATAAATCACGCCATCAGGTCGGACGGCAGAGCCTACTCGGATTTTGCCGTTCTGTATAGAATAAACGCACTTGGCAGATCCCTGCAGACAAGCTTTGCAAAGAGTGGTGTGCCTTACAGGGTTGTGGGAGATATGGGCTTCTACGATCGCAAGGAGGTTAAGGATATGATGGCATACCTGTCGGTATTGCTCTCTCCCTTCGACAACCTGCGACTTAAGCGCATTATCAACGAGCCCAAGCGTAAGATCGGTGACAGCACCGTCACCGCTATCGAGCAGCTTGCCGCCGAGAGTGGCGTTTCGATGTACGAGGTGGTAAAAAATGCTGCCGACTACACCGCACTTTCAAAGAGTGCGGATAAGCTTATCGCCTTTTCGAATATTATCGAGGGTGTGAGGGATAAGTACACTCTCCCCTCGGAGATGATAACCGCCCTCTTTGAGAAGTCGGGCTACAAGGCTATGCTTGAAGCCGAGGGCTTTGAGGGTGAGGGTAAGATCGAGAACGTAAACGAGTTTATCGGCGCCGCCGTGGAGTACGAAACACGCTGCAATTCCACAGGCACCGAGCCCACCGCCTTCGGCTTCCTTGAGGAGATCTCGTTGGTTGCCGACGTGGATAAATATGACGAAACTGCCGATGCGGTCGTGCTTATGACCGTCCATGCGGCAAAGGGACTTGAATTCCCTGTGGTATTCCTTGCGGGAATGGAGGACGGTATCTTCCCCTCTCAGCAGAATATCGGCGAGCAGGATGAGATGAGCGAGGAGAGGCGCCTTGCCTACGTGGCTATCACCAGGGCAAAGGAGCAGCTTTACATCACCTACGCCGCAAACCGTATGATGTACGGCAGAACAACCTATAATCAGCTCTCCAGGTTCGTAAAGGATGAGATGCCGAAAAGCCTTATTTTCGAGGATGCGCCCCGCCGTCGCAGCAGCTACGGCTACGGCAATGACCGAGGCTATGGCGCAGGCTACGGCAATGACCGTGGTTATGGTAATTCTGGCTACGGTGGCTCGGGCTATGGCAATGCGAATTACGGTGGCTCGGGTTACGGCAATACGAATTACGGCAATTCGGGCAGAGGCTATGTAAACGAGCTTCGCCGACCCGCCGAGATACAGACGAAGAAGCGTGAGAAGCAGGGAGCGGCCGAGTACGGCATAATGAAATTTGCCCCCGGCACCCGAGTAGCCCACGATATGTTTGGCGAGGGCGTGGTTCTCACTTCTCGTGATATGGGCGGCGACGTGCTTTATGAAGTTCGCTTTGACAATGGGCAGACTAAGAAGCTGATGGCTACTTTTGCCAAGCTGAAAAAGCTGTAATCCTCACTTTTGCGGAGCAAAAACTTCACTGCGCAGCAACTTCACTGCGAGTGAAAGGAGCAACTTCACTGTGAACGAAGTGAACCACTTCACCCATTTGACGAGATCTCGCTTAAAAAAGTGAAGTATTGCCTTACGGCAAGTGAAGTTTGCCTTACGGCAAGTGAAGTTCACCTTACGGTGAGTGAAGTATTGCCTTCGGCAATGTGAAGTTTAACCTATGGTTAAGTGAAGTTCGGACTGCGTCCGAGTGAAGTATTGCCTTCGGCAATGTGAAAGGAGCGAATATGTTCAAAGAAGAAAAAGCCGTCACAAAAAACGGCGTGACAATATATTCATATAAAAATCCATCGCTTCACGGCTTCTATATTTCGCTCTTTCTTCGGGCGGGAAGTATGCACGAGGAGCATCAGGGCATTACCCATTTCCTTGAGCATATCTCCATTCGCAACGTGGGTGCTCAGATGGGCGGCAACCTTTATTCCACCCTCGACCGTGAGGGAATCGAGTTCAACGCCACCACTTATAGCGAGATGGTGCAGTTCTACGTGTCGGGCTCGGCGGAAAGGTTTGATATTGCGGCAGAGATCATCGCAAGACTTCTCTCGCCCATCATCCTTCCTGCATCCGAGATCGACCTTGAGCGTGGACGTATCAAGGCGGAGATCCGTGAGGGCGACGATGCCACATCTCTCGCCACCTTCTCTGGCAGTATCGTCCACTCGGGCACCAAGCTGTCTAACCTTATCACAGGTACTCTCGGCAGCGTCAACAGAATTAACAAAACCACCCTTGAGAGCTATCGCCGCTCGGTGATGACCCCCGATAATATGTTCTTCTACCTGACGGGCAATGTAAGCGATGACAATATCCGCACCCTCGCTGCCGAGATAGAGAAATACAGCCTTGAGAGCGGTAATTTCAACGAAAATATCGCCCCCGTTTGCGCCGATTTTGGCAGACGAGAGGGCAGAGTGCATATAAAAAATGCCGATTTTACAATGCTCCGCTTCACCTTCGATATGGATATGATGAAAATCACCCTTGCCGAGAGCGACCTTATCTACGATATGCTATTCGGCGGTAACAATTCGCTCTTCTTTATCGAGATGAGCGAGAAGCGTGGCATCTGTTACGACATCTCGGGCTTTGTGGAGAGGTATCTCAATATCGGCGAGCTGACTATCTCCTTTGAGGTGCGTCCCTCCCAGATCTACGAGGCCACCGAAACGGTTGTGGCAATTCTCTCGGGCCTTAAGACCCGACTGTTTTCCGACGGCGAGCTGATGAAGGCTGGCTACGTCACCAATTCGGGCCTGCTCTACGACAGCCCAAGCGAGCTGAATTTTGCCTTCGCCTACGACTGTCATATAATGAATGAAAAATACAGCTCCATCTCCGACCGCTCAGGGTCTTACGCATCTGTGACCCCCGAGCGCATAAGAGAGATTGCGGTCGAGCTTTTCCGCCCCGAAAACCTCACTCTTGCCATCAAGGGAAACAAAAAGAAAATCGACTCATCAAGGCTCGAAAATATCATAAAAACCCTGTAAATGTCAACAAGGCTTGACAAAATAGAGAGAAATACGCCGAAAAATCAAGCTCGGCGTTTTCTTTTTTTGTTCTTTTATTTCCTGCGTTTTCATCTTGTTGACAAATGTGGGGTAATGTGCTATAATTCTTTTAGCGCAGAAATAATAAATCCTTTAGGAGTAAATTATGGACAGAAATGAAAAAAAGCTCCTCCGTGAGCAAAAAGAGCTGCAAAAGCTCCGCATAGCGCAGGCAAAGCCCGATTATAAGGGTTATTTCTTTATGATGATCGGCCTTGTGCTGCTGTTTCAGTTCCTTGACATGATGGCGACTACCATCTGGAACAATCTGCAGGAGGTTATTGTAAGAGATTTTGCAGGTCTAACTCACGATGCGGACATCTCCGAGGGAGCCGCAGGCTATCAGCCCTATCAGGACACCCTCTCCAAGATAACCATTATTCAGATCATCAGCTACGTTTTCCTTGGCATCGTGCCCTTCTATAAGACCCTCGCCGATAAGATCGGCCGCCGCTTCCTCTTTATTTTTAATGCGGCATTCCTTGGCTTCGCCATGTTCCTCGGCGGTCTTACGAACAATCTTTACATATTCCTTATCGCATCTACCGTTATCACCTTCTTCACCATTCACGATATGCAAATACTTTACGTTGCCGAGTGCGTTCCCGAGAACAAGCGTGGAACCTGGACGGGCGTAGTTACTGCGGTGGGAAATGCGGCGGCGTTCGTGGTTATATTCCTTCGCCTTACCGCTATGAATCCCGACGGCACCAGCGGTCCTATCGAATGGCGTGGAATCTACATTCTTGTCGGCGTTATCGGAATTATCACCTTCGTTTTGTCGGCTATATTCTTAAGAGAGTCCCGCCCCTTCATCAACTCACGTATCAAATATCTTGAGAAAACTCCCGAGGAGCGTGAGGCGGATAAGAAGAATGCGGCGAAGTCCCAGGGCGGTATTATCCCCGGCTTCAAGCTTGTGTTTAAGAACAAGCAGCTTCTCTGGCTCTCTGTGGCTATGTTCCTTATCAATGCGGCAAACAATATGGTTTCCGCATACAACACCTCTATCCTCTCCCAGAACAATTTCTCCACTTTTGAGATCACCATTGCCCTCACCGCAAGCTGTGCGACGGGTATTATTATCGGCTACGTAATGGGCCCCATCGCCGACAAGATCAGCAGAAAATCTGCCGCAATCATCTTCGGTGTGCTCAGTGCGGTAAGCTTTATTGGCTTTGCCTTTGGCGCTCCCTACTTCGGCACGGGAACGGTTGGCGCAATTATTGCGGGCGTTCTCTTCGGCGTGTCTATGAACAGCTACAACAATATCCTTACCATTGCTACTCTTATGCTTACCGAGTCCTCGCCTGCGTCTATGCGTAGCTCGATCATCGGTGTAAGCGCATTCTTCCGTGTGTCTGCGGTTATCGCTATGGCTGCCAGCAGCGCAATGTTCAAATTCCTGCCCATAGGCACGGTTTGTACCATACTCTCCGCACCCTTCCTTATCGGAGCCTGCGTCGTTATCGCCCTTCTTACCAAGGAGACAAAGGGCAGAAGCTTTGATGAGATCGAGCAGGACTTCGCCGAGTGTGAGGTATAACATTCGGCTCTGCCAAAACCGAAAATCCATTAAAAAAGAGGACTGCCTTCGCAGTCCTCTTTATATTTATTCCTCTTTTTTCTCGAAATTCCAACGGTTTCCGAAGGTATCAACGCCTGAGATCCTGACGGTCTTTTTTCCGTAATTGCTGACCGTCTTTACGCCGCTCACGTGATTATAAACGGTATTGTCACCCGTGTTACAGTCGTAATGCTCCAGCGTATTCTTTGAAACCCGACACCTCTCGGCATTAATGCCAAAGACGGTATATTCGTAGACCTCCTCAAAATACTCGTCCTCACGGTAGCCGGTGTAGGTGAAATCCCAACGCACCCATACGTTAATGGTAAAGCAGGGCGCACCTCTGTAATGACGGCTCACGTAGTTGAGACGGTAGTCGGAGGCGGGAGGAAAGCCCTCGCTGATGATCTCCTCGGGGGAGCCCCCTTGCTTGTCTATTCTATACACAGTATAGCCGTTGCTCCAGCTCTTATCCTCAAAGGAAAAGACGTATTTATCGGTCTCGTATATCTTCTCGCCCGGGATAACGTCAAGCACAGTGCGGGGAATTCCGCCCATAATAGCGTCGATGGTATCCTTCTCCAGGTTGTTACGGATTTTGAAGGACTGAATGCCGTTAAGCATCATCTTATAGCCTGCCGAAAGCTCGCAATCGTCAAGGTAGATGACCATCATAGACTTGTTTGCCTCGTAGGCGAAGCGTATCTCGTCACGGCAATAACGGCTGTTCATAGACTCCGCACTTAAAAAGGCGATGAAAAAGTCGCTTTTCTCCACCTTATCGGCGATTACCTCGATGTACTCGTCGCTGGGACCCAGATTCTCGTCGTACCAGATATGCACGCCACGTGATTTAAGTCGGTTTATTACGTCAAGCACAATGCCCGAGTTCTTGTGAGAATAGCTTACGAAGGCGTATTTTCCAAATCCTGAGTAGGATGACATAAGGCTTACCTCGTGTTATTAAAATTACTTATTTTCCTCTGCCGACAGATGCTTTAAGTATGCGTTGATAAAGCCGTCGATGTTGCCGTCCATTACCGAGTCGATGTTGCCGTCCTCGTAGCCTGTACGGGTGTCCTTCGCCAGAGTGTAGGGCATAAATACGTAGCTTCGGATCTGGCTGCCCCATTCGATATTCGCCTTGTTGCCCTGAATGTCCTCGATTCTGTCCAGCTTCTCACGGAGCTTGATCTCCATAAGCTTGGCCTTCAGCATCTTAAGGGCGGTCTCCTTGTTCTGCAGCTGGCTTCTCTCGGTCTGACAGCCGACAACAATACCCGTAGGCTTATGCACGATACGGATAGCCGAGTCGGTCTTGTTGATGTGCTGACCGCCTGCGCCTGAGGAACGGTGAGCGGTGATGTCCAGATCCTCGTCACGAAGCACAATGGTATCGTCGTCCTCAAACTCGGGCATAACCTCAACCGAGGAGAAGGAAGTGTGACGGCGTCCCGAGGAGTCGAAGGGAGAAACACGCACAAGACGGTGAACTCCGTTCTCACTCTTGAGATAGCCGTAGGCGTTCATACCCTCAACCATAATGGTCGCAGACTTAAGGCCTGCCTCGTCGCCGTCAAGCCAGTCGATAAGCTTAACGTTAAAGCCACGCTTCTCGCCCCATCTCACGTACATACGGTAGAGCATAGAGGCCCAGTCCTGCGCCTCTGTACCGCCTGCTCCGGGGTGGAAGGAAACTATTGCATTATTTTTGTCATAGGGGCCGGAGAGCAGAACCTCAATGCGCTTGCCCTCGGCGATTTTTTCAATTTCATCGGTCTCGGACAGCACCTCGTCAACCGAGCCCTCGTCCTCTGCCTCAATAGCCATCTCGCAGAGGGTAAAGGTGTCGTCAAGTCTGCCGACCAGAGCCTCATAGCTCTCGAACTTATCCTTAAGCTGCTTTATTTCCTGGAGCTTTTTCGAGGATTTTTCGGCATCCGACCAGAAATCCTGCACCAGCGTCTCTCTCTCGAGCTCGGCGCATCTTTCCTTAGCTTCTTCTATTCTGAGCTGGCTTTTCAGCTCCTCTACCACGTCGTAGAGCGCCACCAGTCTTCTTTTTGCTTCATCAAGGGCAACTATCATTCTTGCATGTGTCCTTTCACATATACTTTTTAGTCATACAGAAATATTCTACCACAAACAAAGCAAAAAGTAAATAGGTAATAAAAAATATTTATTTTGAGTGCAAGGTTGTAGGGGCGAGCATTGCTCGTCCGAATGCAATGATTGTAGGTTTTATACAATATGCACAAGATTTGATAGGTGCCGGAGCCTTAAAGTTTGGAAGGGTGGTATACTTACAAAAGCTTTTTTCTGTGATACAATAGCCTCAGGTAAGGGTTCCGGAGCCCAAATCAAATTTAAAAAAGGAAAAAACGAGGCCTCGCAGAAATGCGAAAATGGAAAAGGAAAAAAGCACATCATACGTAATATTCGACTTTATGGTGGACGACCTCGGCCTTCGGGGAGTGGCGCTGAAGGTCTATGCGCTCATATATTCATTCACCAAGGCAGGCGGCAGCTGTTATGGCTCGCTGAATTATATTTGCGAGAGAACAGGAGCATCGAGGTCGGCTGTAATTCGCAGCTTGCAGAAGCTTATCGACAAGGGATATATCTATAAAATCGAAGATTACAGTATTACAACCAATCGATATGTAGCCAAAATGAGCCTGACATACGAAAACAATACGGAAAGAAACGAGATAGGGGGGTGTCAAAATGACACCCAAGTAGATGGAACTGGGGGGTGTCAAAATGAAACGGG
>JAZSMV010000010.1:0-15869 GCA_045536065.1 Eubacteriales bacterium
TATCTCGGGCTTAAAGGTAGATGTAATAGTCTTCTTGACCTTACCCTCGCTGACCTTGGGTGCAGAATCCGAAACGTACTTCACCTTTCCGTCAAGCAGTCTTATCTTATCCTCGCTAACCTTTGTTTTAAGGATGCCGGAAGTGACAGCAATCTGTCCCTTCTTGTCTGCGAGAGCGGTAACAACGCCCTCCTTTTTTATGGTCGTAAGGAATACCTTATCACCAACCTTAAGGGGTCTTGGGAGCTTGTAGTTATCATCATCTGCAAGATCACGGATGTCAATACCAGACATAAGCGACTCGCTCTCACGCATTCTTTTACGCATCTCGTCCCTTGCGGACTGCATCATTTCGTTACGCTTGTCCTTGTCCTCTTGCTTACGAACCTCCTCGAGCTGGCGGAAGATAAATTCACTGGACGCACGGGCACTATCAAGGATCTGCTTAGCTTTAAGTGTCTGTTTTGCGATTTCTTCCTCGCTGAGAGCTATCTTGCGCTTAAGTTCGTCCTCTGCATTTTTCTTAAACTCCTCATACTCCGCACGCATTTTCTCTGCCTCGGAGCGAGCCTTTTCCATCTCGATACGGTTGGTATCGAGCCTTTCAATAACGTCCTCAAAGCGCTTGTTCTCACGCTTGATAAGCTGACTTGCTCTGTCGATAATCTCCTCGGAAATACCAAGCTTTTCGGATATAGCGAAGGCGTTGGATTTACCGGGTGTACCAACTATAAGTCGGTAGGTGGGGCGAAGTGTTTCTATATCAAACTCGCAGGATGCGTTCTGTACGCCCGGAGTCTCAAGAGCATAAACCTTAAGCTCGGCATAGTGGGTCGTAGCGGCTGTAAGCGCACCGCATTTATCGGTATGCTCAAGAATCGCAATAGCAAGAGCAGCTCCTTCAATAGGATCTGTTCCCGAGCCAAGCTCGTCAAACAGAACAAGCGATCTCTCGCCTACTCTGCCCATAATATCAGCCACGTTAACCATATGAGAGGAGAAGGTGGAAAGCGAAGCCTCAATGCTCTGCTCGTCACCTATATCGACAAGCACCTCGCTAAAGATTCCCACAGTAGAGCTTTCAAGCGCAGGAATCTGAAGTCCCGACTGCGCCATAAGCACGAAAAGACCGAGAGTTTTAAGAGTTACGGTCTTACCGCCGGTGTTAGGACCTGTGATAATAAGGGTGTTAAAGCCGTCGCCGATAGAAACGTCAATAGGCACCACCTTTGATCTGTCGATCAATGGGTGTCTGGCTCTTTTAAGCTCGATACGTCTCTCGTCAACGATCCTCGGCATCTCCGCCTTCATCTGAATAGCCAGCGTTGCGCAGGCATAGTAGAATGCAAGCTCGGTGATGCTGTGATAATCTATAGATATAAGCGAGCAAGCGTCGCCGCACTCTGCGGAAAGAGATGCAAGAATGCGCTCGATCTCCCTTTCCTCCTCATTTGCGAGCGACTTGAGCTCGTTATTCGCCTCAACAACGCTGATAGGCTCAACAAAAAGCGTGGCACCCGAGGACGAGGTATCGTGAACAAGTCCCTTGATCTCATTTCGGTACTCTGCCTTAACGGGAACAACGTATCTGCCGTTTCTCATAGTAACAAGATTTTCCTGCAGATACTTAAGTCTTGCGCCACCAACGTAGCTCTGTAAGGTGTCCTTTATTCTATTGTTGGCAAGCCTGATCTTGCGTCTTATGTCTGCAAGCGTAGGGCTGGCCTCGTCTGCGATCATATCCTCGGATATAATCGCTCTTGTAATTCCATTTTCAAGCTCACGGTTAGGCATAATACGGTTAAATATCTCGTCAAGGCAGGTCTCAAAGGTCCTGTCTGCGCTTGAATAATCAAGCACCGCCCTAGCCGAACGAAGAAGTGCTGCAATCTCCAAAAGCTCCTGGGGTGAGAGAATTGCGCCCTTGTAAGCTCTCTCTGCTGCCGAAACAACTCTTTCCTGAGCGGAAAAGGCAGGATAACCCTTGGTGTTTATCAGACGCTTTGCATCGTCGGTTCTTCTCTGCCTCAAGCTTACCGTCTCGTAATCATCGGTAGGAGTAAGAGCCGCCGCTCTCGCCTTAGCGCCCTCGGTGGATGCACACTCAATGAGCATTTTTATTATTTTGTCATATTCCAGTGTGGAAAGTGTTTTTGCTGTAAATAACATTTTAAGCTCCGTAATTTTTAACGTAATAAGCTCTTAAAAAATTCAAGTGATTTATAGCTGCGTTCCAGCTGATTTACTATATATTCCTCTGCCGCACGGGCGAAAAGTCGCATATCGGAGTCGGAAATATTAAAGGAAAATACCCTTTCTATCGGCGCATAAATGCAATAGCCCAGAGCGGTTTTCGCCCCCTCTGACAGTATGCAGATAATATGGCTCTCGTGGGGATCGGCGTGCTCGATTCGTCCCTTTTCCCTCTTCTCATGACAGGAGCGACACTCAATGATACCGCTCATAATGTCAAAGAAGAAATCGCCTCCCTTTTCGTCGCAGCTGTGACAGGAGAGAACGCTTGGCATAAAGCCAAGGATAGAAACGGCACGAATCTCAAAGGCGGCCTTGATCTTCTCCACCGAATACAGCCCCTTTGATATAGCATATAGCGAATTAAGCGACAGCCTTAACAGATCACGCTCTGCCTCTGCAACGGTTACGTCGGAGAGCACCTCGGCTATGTAATTTGCAAGAGCAAGCCCCTCTATGCTCTGACCTATGTCAAAGAAGTTCTCGATAAGCTCGGCCTCCTTGACGGTATACTTGTCCCCATACTTATAAAGCACGTATCTGCCGTAGCAGAACTGCATTGTGGCGGCAAGCTTTCGGCTCTTCAGGGATCTTGCGCCTCTTGCAAGAGCTGTCATTGCGCCGTATTCCTCGGTAAAAATTGTAACCAGCCTGTCAGTTTCCTTAATATCCACCGTGCGGATTATTAATCCCCGTACCTCAACAGTCATTATTCCTCGTCCTTAAAGCCAAAGTCGGAGATGTTAAAGCCGGAGTCACGCCAATTCTCCTTAACCCTTACGTAAAGATCAAGGAATACCTTGGAATCAAGCATCTTCTCTATATCCTGGCGGGCATAGGAGCCTATCTTCTTGATAAGCGATCCGCCCTTACCGATAATAATTCCCTTGTGAGATGCCTTTTCACAGTATATCTCGGCACGGATAGAGACAAGGTTGCCCTCCTCCTTCCACTCCTCGATAGTAACCGCTGTACCGTGGGGGATCTCCTCCTCCAGCATACGCAGAAGCTTCTCACGGATGATCTCCGCAACGATCTGACGCTCGGGCTGATCGGTCACTATATCCTCGGAGAAGAACCACTCACTCTCACGAAGGAAGCTCTCACACTCAGAGAGAAGAATATCAACGCCCTTACCGTTCTTTGCAATCATGGGAACCACCGCCTCGAAGTCGAATGCCTCGGCATAAGCGGCAATAGTTTTTGCAATATTTTCAGGGCGAACGGTATCGATCTTGTTGATAACAAGAATTGCACGGATGCCTTCAGACTTAAAGCGCTGGATCATCTTCGCCTCAATATCGCCAACCGACTCACGAGCCTCAACAACAAGGATGGCGGTATCAACACCTGCAACAGTCTGAGAGGTTGTCTTTACCATATAATCGCCAAGCTTGGTTCTGGGCTTATGAATACCGGGAGTATCAAGGAAAACGAACTGATTCTCGCCAACGGTATGAATACCTGTAATACGATTTCTGGTGGTCTGGGGCTTTTTTGAAACGATTGCCACCTTCTCACCGAGAATAGAATTCAAAAGCGTGGATTTACCCACGTTGGGTCTACCTATAATTGCAATAAAAGCTGTCTGTCTCATTTCTGTCCCTCTTAAAAGCTCAGGCTTTCGATAATTTCTCTCTGCGCAAGGCACTGTGCCTCGTCATCATCGGCAGATCTCTCGTGATCATAGCCAAGCAGATGAAGCGTGGAGTGGATTACAAGGAATGCGACCTCTCTCTCAAGGCTGTTACCAATCTCCTTAGCCTGCTCTGCCGCACGCTCAAGCGAAACTACGATATCACCGAGAGAAATGGAACCGTCGGGATTAAGAGGAAGCTCTTCTTCCTCCTCGAAGTCGTACATGGGGAATGAGAGCACGTCGGTAGCGGCATCCTTATCTCTGAACTCACCGTTAAGCTTTTTGATGTATTCATTATCGCAGAAGGTAACAGAAACCTCTGCACCGAAAATAAGATCCTCGTATTCAAGTGTTGCAAGGATCGCGCGTCTTACAACCGACTTAAGGTTGTAGTCAACCTCGGGAAAATTCTTTGTTGCTGAAAAGCTGATAAAAAGTCTTTTTTCAAACATTTTTCTGTCCTCTACTGCTTTCTTTTATCTTCTTTATTTTTATTTTGATTTTTTTCGTATGCTTCGTAAGCGCTGATGATCTTCTTCACCAGATGATGTCTTACAACGTCACGCTCCGAGAATTCAAATATGCCGATCCCCTCAATATTTCCGAGAATTCTTGCGGCAATAGAAAGGCCGCTCTTCTTACCCATTGGCAGATCGGTCTGTGAAAGGTCACCGGTAACAACCGCCTTGGTATTATAGCCGATACGGGTAAGGAACATCTTCATCTGCTCAGGAGTGGTGTTCTGCGCCTCATCGAGAATGATAAAAGAATCGTCGAGCGTTCTTCCTCGCATATAGGCAAGCGGCGCAATCTCAATAACGCCACGCTCAATATGTCTCTGGTAGTTCTCTGCTCCAAGCATCTCAAAAAGCGCATCGTATAGCGGACGAAGATAGGGGTCGATCTTACTCTGAAGATCGCCGGGAAGAAATCCCAGATGCTCTCCCGCCTCAACCGCAGGTCTTGTGAGAATTATCCTGTTTACGCTCTTGTTACGAAGAGCCTCAACCGCCATTGCAACCGCAAGGAATGTTTTACCCGTTCCCGCAGGACCAAGACCGAGGACTATGGTGTTATTTTTGATAGTTTCAACATACTTTTTCTGTCCGAGGGTCTTTGCCTTAATGGTTTTACCTCTGTTGGTAACGCAAATTACGTCACGGCCAAGGCTCTCGGGACTTTCGTCACAGTTATCTTTAACCAGCGCTATAACGTACTCAACGCTCTGCTCACTTACAGTTTCGCCGGCTCCGCTCATGTGCTTTAAATACTCAAGCGTTCTTGCCGCCTTATCGGCGTTTTCGCTCTCTCCACTGACGAGAATTGCATCACCGCTGTCGGCTCCACCGTTTCTGTTGGATATCCTGACGTCAAACGCACGCTCAATCTTTCTCACGTTGGCATCAAAAGCTCCAAATATGGCAGAGGTCGCCTCGCTGGAATTGGTCATTACTATCTTTTCGGTCAAAATATGCTCCTTTCGGCCTACTTAAAATTCAGATATTCACCCACCTGACATAGAAAAACAAGCTCCGAATACATATAGTATCCATCCTCGGTAAACTCCCCCGAGGTTCTTATCTTGAGAAGATCTGCCTCTCGAAGCCGTTCGCTTGTTATAAGATCAAGCCTGTCAGAGACCAGATCTACCAGCTCCTCGTCGGTATAATCTGCCTCTTGAGTGTCGAAAATCGGCAGATACGCAACCGTCAGAGAAAACGGCAGTCTGCTCTTACCTTGGTGTGTATATGTTATCTCATCTTCTATTATATCACAATTGTTTGTCAAATTTCCATATATTTTGAAAATATTTACAGAAAAATTGAAGAAATTAAGCTCTATTTTTGCGATTCTTTTGCCGATATACGTCTTTTTTTCGTAATTTCTCGGCATTTCTACCGAAACCTTATCGTAAACCCGTCCAATAACACTCGCTTCGGCGTGACAAAAGCCACCGCCTGCCTCTGCGGGTAGAATACCGGCAACCAATAGATCGCCCTTTTTTACCACGTCACCGGGCTTCACGACCGCAGTTCCTCTTTTGACGGTTATTTCCTCTATCACGCAGTCTTGGGCGGCAACAATATTGTTGTACCCTTCTTCTGTCGGCTCCTCATCTTTTTCCTCAGATCTGTTTTCAATTATCCTGACGTAAGCAACAGTCCCACGTCTATTGATATTCACCCAAGCAATCTTTTCATTTTTATTTAGCAGATCATATTCAAGCTTGCTTCTGTCAACCATAAGCCAAATGTCACCCACGCCAAAGCCGCAGTCCTTTAGCATATCCACGATCTCACTCTCTTCAAGCGTCTCGTTTCCGCTAACACGAACGTCCCACACAACACTCGAAAGAATTGCGGTGATGATCAAGGAAAGAATCATTGCAGAAACGATTGCAGCCTTGTGAGGAAGCCTTAGCCATTTACCGTAGAGTCCCATAGGCTCGGAATAAGCAAAATCAATTCTGCCCGATAATAAAGCTTTGATTTTAAACAATTCTCTTTCCTTTACAATGATCGAACCGTCATCACTTATGGAAGAAAATATAGATGAACGAATAAAAATCGAGGTTACCTCGCTAAGATCCTCGGGTGCTATTTTAAGTTTTCGGTAACCGAATATCAGACAATCAATTTTTACCATATTTAAAATTTATCTCCTCCACCCGTCCGACTATCTCAACGCTTCCGCCTTCAAATACACCGATATACAGCCGCCTTCCACTGACCGAAATTCTTCCACCGTGGCTTAATAAAACCACAAGATTATCCGAGAAATCGCTGATGCCGATTATGCCGCATAGAACAAGCGACATTCCTCTCGCTGTACGATCTGCTTCCATGTGAAAGGATGATAATCCTGCAGGAATTATGGCAGGGTCTCTCTTATTCTTTTTACCTTTTTCGGTCATTTTGCTACACCTCAAATTCATAACATTACATAAATTCATTTAGTAAAATGTATGTTTGGAGAAAAGAAAAATGACGTCACTTTCCAATACAAAAACAAAAAGAGCGTGGAGAATCTCCATTGCTCCTCTGTGTTGTATTCTTTTATTGCCCCTTATGCTGTTTCTTGGCGATGGACTAAAGGAAGGTGTATCATCGGGGCTTTCGCTCTCCCTCAGCACCATAATTCCCACCCTATTTCCTTTCTTTATAATCTCCGACCTCTGGTCTTGTGTAATGACCTGCAAGGAGGATGGAGCACTCGGCAAGCTGTTCAACAAATTCTTCGGTCTGCCCGCCACATTATTACCGGCCTTTGTGCTTGGAACGGTGTGCGGCTTCCCCCTCGGCGTTAATGCCGCAGTGGTTCACTATAAAAGCGGCAATCTATCAAAAAAAGAGCTTGAGGGTTTCTGTGGGTTTGGCAACAATCCATCCTTAGCATTCGTAATTTCAGGAATTGGCGCAGGGCTTTGGAGTGACGTAAGACTTGGCGTTACACTTTATATTTCCGTAGTACTGTCTGCTATTACTGTTGGAATTCTGTTCAGGAGAAAACAAATCGATACCAATAAAACGAATGTTATTTCAAGGCAGAGCTTTAGTTTGGTAGATTCCATCAAAAAAGCAGGTCTTTCATCCATGGCGGTATCATCCTACATAATTTTCTTTTCTGCCCTGATCGGCGTGCTGAAAAATCTTATTAAAAATCCACTTTTACTTACAGTATTATCATCCATTCTTGAGATAACAAACGCAAGCAGCCTTGCCGCATCGTTGGGTGATAAATTTGCACTTTCGGGACAAATTATTACCGCCTTTTCCCTCGGCTTTTCCGGTTTATCAGTTCATCTGCAAACTCTTTCCATATTGCCAAAGGAGATCTCAACAAAAAGATATTTTTTAATGAAGCTTTCCCAAGGAATTCTCTGCTCTCTCTTTACTTTCCTTTCCTTACTTATAAAATAAAAGCCGTCCTGAAATCAGGACGGCTTTTATCATATCAAATCTCACCGTTTGCTATCGCCTCAGCGAGAAGATCACGTGCATAGGTAGAATCATCTAAATACTCAATGATAGTAAGCTCGTTGTAGGCATACAAAGCAGTATACGTATCCACTATAACGTAGTATGTCTCGTTATAGGAAATGCTGTTTTGGTTATCATTGCCGTAATCGCTTAAATAAATGTGATAATCGCTGCTTGTGTTGGACACGAACTGACGGTCCAGCTTATAACCCTTTATTGAACAAAGAACTATGTTGTTATCAAACGGGAACAGCGATAAAAGCTCTGCATAGGTGGTATCTCCACTGCTGAGATTATAGGGCGATCGTGTTCTGAGGAATCCACCGCCGAGGAAGATATCGTATTCATCTCCCCACTTTTCAAGGCCTGCCTCAAGATAAAGCTCCGCAACCTTATCCTCGATCACGTCGTCATCATAATATCTTGATACACTGCCAAGATTGGAATAGGAATATTCTATAATATCGGAATACTTATCCTCAAGTGCCTCGGTAGCCGCATCATCCTCAAGGGATGCATAGGAGGAGCTGCGAACGTACTCCGCATCTCTTATACTGCTCTCTCCGTTAACCTTATTTACCGAGATCTCAACGTGAGAAATGCCCTTGTTCTCACCGCCTGCCTGAAGGTGATAAACACCGTAGGAGTCAATAAGAGTGTAGTTCTGGTGAGTATGAGCCTCGAAAACAAGATCTACAACGCCGTTTGAAAGCGCAGGAGTGTAATAATTCTTCAAGGAGGAGTTGCCGATATATCCTGTACCGGACGAGCTATTGCCGTTTCCGTCATGAAGGCTGAATACGATAAAATCTGCGCCTTCCGCACGAAGTCTGTCCGATTCTGCCTCGACGAGAGCCGCAAGCTCGTTTCCGACCTTAAACTCAAGGCCTGAAACCTTGTCGTATGAGATAGAGGAATAACAGTCGCCAATGGCTCCGATAATGCCTATCTGAATGCCATCGCATTCAACCATTATCGAAGGAGTGCAATAGTCAGCACGCTTACCGGTCGCCTTGTCGTATACGTTTATAGCAAGAAAAGGAAACTCCGCTACTTCAAGATTATCACGGATAGCCTGCTCTCCCCAGTCAAAATCGTGATTACCGAGAGTCATTGCCGCAAAATCAAGCTCATTCATCCACTCGGTAATGATCTTGCCGCCGGTCAGATTTGACTCGGCTGTACCCTGCCATGTATCGCCTGTGGAAAGAAGAATTGTATGATCGTCATTCTTCTCTGCATTATTAAGATATGTAGCAAGCTCGTCCACGCCGATCTGACTGTTGGTATCGCAGAACTTACCGTGAAGGTCGTTCACAACATAGAAATCAATGATTACGGCAACGTAAACGTTACACACGTCGCAATAATCATCAGAATCCGAGTCGCTGTGTCCGTCGGTGTTACAGTCGCCGGTGGGAGTATTATCGTTGCCACCGTCATTTCCGCCGTCGTCATTTCCACCGCCGTCAACGTTACCGCTACCGTCGCCCTTGCCGTCATCCTTATCGGGATCCTTACAAGCGGAGAGCGCAAAAATCGACGAAGCGAGCATACACAAAACAAGAATAATTGAAATAATTCTTTTCATAATATTTCCTCTGAAAGCATTATTGATATGATTATAGCACAGAGACAGCGCATTGTCAATGATATTTAAATTTGACTTAAATTACAAAATATTTGACAATAAATAAAATAAGGTGTATAATGTTGTAGAATCAATTTTTTTGAGGCGTCAGAATGATTAAAATTACATCACTCAATAAAATATACAAATCCAAAAAGCGTAAAGTTTGTCACGCAGTTAAAAACATCAATCTTACCCTGTCCGATGCAGGCCTTGTTTTTGTGCTTGGTAAAAGCGGTAGCGGTAAGTCTACACTGCTTAATCTCATAGGAAGACGATAAAAATCAAGACGATAAAACCGGTAAAGATTATTAAGGCCAAGGAATAATTTAATACCTATAATTAAAAAGGCAGAGCCAAATTTGGCTCTGCCTCATTTTTTATCTTGATTATTTAGAAAGGCGCTCCTCGAGAGCAGCAAGCTCATCATAAAGCTCGGCGGGAACTCTGTCGCCTACCTGCTTATAGAACTCACGGATAGCCTGGCAATCCTCCAGCCAAAGCTCCTTATCAACCGAGAGAAGATCCTTTACGGTATCAAGAGAAATATCAAGTCCCTCAATATTGATATCCTCTGCGTTAGGAACATAGCCGATAGGAGTTTCAACAGCAGAAACCTTACCCTCGCAACGTGCAAGGATCCACATAAGAACTCTCATATTATCACCGAAGCCGGGCCAGATGAAGTGACCCTCGTCATCGGTTCTGAACCAGTTAACGTGGAAGATCTTAGGCGCGTGCTTGATAACTTTACCCATATTAAGCCAGTGTACCCAATAGTCGCCCATATCATACCCAACGAAGGGACGCATTGCCATAGGATCACTACGAATTACACCAACGGCGCCTGCCGCCGCAGCGGTGGTCTCGGATGCCATAACAGAACCAACGAAGGTACCGTGCTGCCAGGAGGTAGACTGATATACGAGGGGTGCGGTCTTTGCACGTCTGCCGCCGAATACGATAGCCGAAATAGGAACACCTGCAGGATCACTGAACTTGTCGGAGATGCAGGGGCAGTTCTCTGCCATTGCGGTAAATCTGGAATTAGGATGTGCGCCGGAGGTGTTAACCTTATCCGCCTTGTCATACTTGGTATAATCCCACTTCTCACCCTTCCAGTTAAGAGCATTGTGAGGAGGATTATCGTTAAGACCCTCCCACCAAACGGTGTTATCATCAAGATTGTGGCAAACGTTGGTGAAAATAGCATTCTTCATAGAGGTATGAAGCGCATTAGGGTTAGACTTTTCGTTAGTACCGGGAGCAACGCCGAAGAAGCCGTTCTCGGGGTTAACAGCCCAAAGTCTGCCGTCCTGACCTACACGAAGCCAAGCAATATCGTCGCCTACGCACCAAACCTTATATCCCTGCTTCTTGTAGATCTCGGGAGGAATAAGCATAGCAAGATTGGTCTTTCCGCAAGCCGAGGGGAATGCGGCACTTATGTATTTAACCTCACCGTCGGGATATTCAACACCGAGAATAAGCATGTGCTCTGCCATCCAGCCCTCTTTTCTGCCAAGATAGGATGCGATACGAAGAGCAAAGCACTTTTTACCAAGAAGAACGTTTCCGCCGTAGCCGGAGTTAACAGACCAGATGGTGTTATCCTCGGGGAAATGACAGATATATCTCTTCTCAGCATCAATATCAGCTCTTGCATGAAGTCCCTTAATGAAATCGGAACTGTCACCAAGCGCCTCAAGCACGTTAAGACCAACACGGGTCATAATAAGCATATTAAGTACAACGTAGATAGAGTCGGTAAGCTCAATGCCGTACTTTGCGAAATCAGAGCCTACAACAGACATGGAATAAGGAATAACGTACATAGTTCTTCCCTTATATGATCCGTTATAGAGCTTGGAAAGCTTTGCATAGCACTCGTCGGGAGCCATCCAATTGTTGATATTACCTGCATCCTCCTTTTTAGAAGTACAGATAAAAGTACGGTCCTCAACTCTTGCAACGTCATTGATTGCAGTTCTGTG
This sequence comes from Eubacteriales bacterium, assembly GCA_045536065.1. GTDB lineage: Bacteria > Bacillota > Clostridia > Oscillospirales > CAG-272 > UBA1740. The sequence goes on from JAZSMV010000010.1 coordinate 11,497, forward strand.
AAGATAGCATCCGGGAAGAAGATCCTGATTGAGCTTGATCATCTCACCTGTACTGCAGGCCTCGGCACGAAGAAGCTCTGCCTGGCTCTCGCTGCCATCGATAAGAACAATGTTATCGGGCTTAACAAGCTCTGCCATCTCAGAGATCCACTGATTAACGAAACGGTTGTTTGTAACATTAGTGTTCATTTATGTATTCTCCTTAGTAAAATACTGGTTAATTTGTGAAAATAATGCAACTTCCACCAAATACATTATATCATCTATCTTTTCTCATTTCAAGCATTTTTACAAATAATTTCTTTATTATTCACCTTTTGGACTTTTTTTCTAAAATTCAAAGTTTTTTGCCATTTTTTATTTTTGTCGATTTTTGTTGATTAATGTAGAAATATCACCTTTCGACACTTATCTTTGGTAATTTCTACCAAGATTATCAATATTACTCTTCTCTATTTTTTCGCACTTTTACACCTTGATTTTCTTACCATTTTATGCTAAAATTAGTTTGTTCGTGAAAATACCATTTTTTACCACCAAATCATCAAATTAAGGAGAAATAAATATGGAAACCACAGCAAAAATACTACTTTGTGACGAAAATGCCGAGGAAAGAAAAAGAATAGTCGACTTCTTAAACAAGGCAGGATTTCATCAAATTGACGAGGTGAGTAACGGCGAGGCGGCCCTTGACAGACTTCTTAAAGGAAGCTATGATCTCGCAATAGTTGATCTCTGGCTTTCGCTGATCGACGGAATCGGCATTATCAGAGGCGTGCAGAAAAGCAATCTGAAGAACAAGCCTTCCTTTATATTAATGTCACCCATAAATAAGCAGAGTATCCTTATTGAAGCATCCGAGGCAGGTGCGGATATATGCCTTCTCAAGCCCTTTGACAGTTCCTCTCTCGCATCCCACATTGATTCCCTTCTCCGTCTCCGTTCAAAGCAGGAAAGCAGAGTGTCTGTTTCTCCCTCTATGGATCTTGAGGCGCAGGTTACCAAGATCATTCATCAGATAGGAGTTCCCGCACACATCAAGGGCTATCAGTATCTGAGAACGGCTATTCTTATGACCATCGAGGACAATGATATTATTAATTCTGTAACTAAGGTTCTCTATCCCACAGTTGCAAAGAAATACCAGACAACCACCTCAAGAGTTGAGCGTGCTATCCGTCACGCTATTGAGGTTGCCTGGGACAGAGGTGATATCGACACGCTGAACTCCTACTTTGGCTATACCATTCAGAACAGCCGTGGCAAGCCCACAAACTCCGAGTTTATTGCGATGATAGCCGATAATCTCAGACTCAAGTATAAGTGTGCCGTAATGTAAAAAAGAAAAAGGACGAGCCGAAGTTCGTCCTTTTTACATAGGCCAAAAGCCAAATCATTAGTTAAAATATCTTCTGCCTTCCATTGCACGGTAGAGAGTGACCTCGTCGGCATACTCAATATCTCCTCCAACGGGTATACCGTAGGCAAGTCTTGATACGCTGATGCCATAGGGCTCCAGAACTCTGGCAAGATAAGCAGCAGTAGTGTCGCCGTGAGGCGTGGGGTTGGTTGCGATAATGATCTCATTGACATCTCCCGACTCTACCCTTGCGATAAGCTCGTTTATAGTAAGATCGTCGGGAGTAACGTTATCAATGGGAGAAAGCACTCCGCCAAGCACGTGATACACGCCACGGTAACCACGAACCTTTTCCATAACCATAACGTCCTTAGGTTGCTCAACAACGCAAATAACCGAGTGATCTCTAGACTCGTTACGGCAGATCTCGCATTCCTCGGGAGAAGAAGAAAGGCCAAAGCACACAGGGCATCTGTGCACGTCACGCTTTATGCCGTTGACCGCATCAGCAAATCCTGCCGCCTCCTCCTCTGTAAGATTAAGTACGGCAAAGGCATAGCGTGCGGCGGTTTTACTACCGACACCGGGAAGTCGTCTGAACTCCTCGATAAGCCTTTGAATAGGGGCAATATATTCAGCCATAGCTTAGAACATACCTGCGGGAAGATTTACAGAGCCTGTAATTTTCTGCATCTCCTCTGCAGAAACAGCCTCTACCTTCTTTATAGCCTCGTTAACGGCCGCAACGATAAGATCCTCAAGGGTCTCAGCATCATCGGGATCAATAACCTCGGGATCGATCTTTACAGAAAGGATCTCCTTCTTACCGTTGATCTTAACGTTAATAACACCGCCACCTGCGGCTACGTCGTATTCACGCTCCTCAAGCTCAGCCTGCTTTTCAGCCATTTCCTCCTGCATCTTCTGAGCCTGCTTAAGCATGGACTGCATATTGGAAGGGCCACCGCCCATTCCCTGGGGTAATCTAACCTTCATCGTATATTTCCTCCAAAACTAGTTTTATCCGAATAAGTCCTCAATGCTAGAGGACGAATTTGTGTTTTTTTCCTCGTTGCTTTCAATAACAAGGGTGATTCCGTCAGCAGCTGTACCTTCCTGCTCGGCAATTACTCCTCTGATGATAGCCATATCAGTATCATTGGATCTGAGCTTGTTGGCAAAGAAGCTGCTCATCTTAACTATAAACTTACCGCATCCGTCGGTATAAGCCGATGCTCCCGCAAAGCCTGCGGAGAGTGAATGCTTAAGCTCGGACACCTTTTTAAGAACCTTGCCCCAATCACCGTAAAGCGAAAGAGAAGCTGCCTTTTTCTCGGGCTTGGGCTTCGTTTCAGCTTTCTGCTCAGTTTTTTCTACCTTTTTCTGTGTTTTTTCTTCGGGTGCAGAAGCAGGAGCATATACAGGAACACCCAGCTTTATAATCTTAACTGCTTTCTCAAGCTCCTCAATTCTAAGGGCAAGAGCCTCGCTGGACGAGGAAAGACGGGCGTCACACATACGAGTAAGAGTAATCTCTGCAATCGCTCTCTTCGAGTTAATAGCACGCTGCATATCCGCCATAGCCTGCTCCATCATTGTCGTATGATAGTTGAGACGAGACATAGTATATTCGTCGGCAATGCCTGACAAATAAGAGTACTCTGCGTCGGTAAGATCAAGATAGATCTTGGCACGCTCGCTGTTTTTAACGATCATAACGTCACGGTAAGCATCTATGATCTCCTGCCAGAATACCGACAGATCGCCGCTCTTCATAACAATATCGTTAATTATAGAGTAAACGGTTTCGTAATCGGCCTTTACAACGGCCTCGATAATTTTAAATGCACTTTCTCTGTTTCCGCTACCAACAGTATTGAATACAAGCTCCTCGTCGATCTTTGTATTCGCTCCTGCGCATAGCTCAAGCAGGCTGATAGCATCACGCATACCGCCTCTTGATACTCTTGCGATCACTCTCGCCGCATCATCGGTAATCTCAATGCCCTCGTTTTTAGCAATATAAAGAAGTCTTGAGATAATGACGTCAGTTGCTATGCGCTTAAAATCGAAGCGTTGACATCTTGACACGATGGTAGTGGGCAGCTTATGATATTCGGTGGTTGCAAGAATAAATATAACGTAGGTCGGAGGCTCCTCAAGGGTCTTAAGTAGCGCATTAAAGGCCTGACCGGACATCATATGGACCTCGTCGATAATATAAACTCTGTACTTAAGAAGCGCAGGGGTAAATGCTATCTCATCCTGCATATCACGTACATCGTTGATACCGTTGTTGCTGGCTGCGTCCATCTCAATAACGTCGGTAGCGATTCCTGCGTCGATGCTACGACAGGCTTCACAGCAGTTGCAAGGGTTACCGTTCTTTGGGTTTTCGCAGTTAACAGCCTTAGCAAGAATCTTGGCACAGCTTGTCTTACCCGTTCCACGTGAGCCGCAGAACAGATATGCGTGGGAAAGTCTATTATTTTCAACCTCATATTTAAGTATATCGGTTATGCCGTCCTGACCCCACACGTCGTCAAAATCAACCGAACGCCACTTTCTGTAAAGTGCTCTGTAATCAGACAAAGCTAGCCCTCCCATCTGTAAAAATAAAAGCACATGGCAGCATAAAACCAGCCGCCAACGTGCCTCATCCTTGGTATGTCGGATAGAGCCATACACCTATCCTTCGAAAATACTCTTACATACGGTAACCGCCAATCCTGCTCCGAACAGGCAGCCTTGCGGCACACGCAATAAACCGCTTAATGCTGCTTGGTTCCCCACCTGACATGGTTCACAGCCTCACGTTGCGCAAGACCCATTCTTCAACGTAGAAAAATAACGATGCAGACTACACAGGACGAGCCCTCAGAAAAGGAATGAACCCCTGCTATAGCGGATTTCAGGTACAAGGTACCGCTACCACCCCGGCTGGTATGACTCCATCCGACGCACCGAAAAATATTACCGACCTTTACAGTCTTTAAGATTATATCACATATAT
>JAZSMV010000002.1:0-7627 GCA_045536065.1 Eubacteriales bacterium
GTAAGAAACATAAAGACTTACAGAACAATCCCTCAGTCAGCTTTGCTGACAGCTCCCTTTACACAAGGGAGCCTTCCACATAAATCATTCTTCGCTCTCTTTTTGTTCGTTTTCTGCTCATCGGCATTAGCCTCTTTTCAACCACGCGACTATCGAGTGGTTTTCGTTATACAAAAAACACGGTCCAAAAGAAGCAATAGGACCGTGTTTTTAAAAATGGTTGGCAGATGCCGTCAGCGCAAAATCTGACGGATTATCCACAACTGAAATTTCTTTGGAAGCGCGTTCAAAATAAGCAAAAGAGGGTTGCGATTTATGGAATATGCAAACTTTGGTTTGCTTTTTGATGATATTTTAATAATTTTTGCGGCAATTTTAGCAGGCTTGATCGAACGAGCCTCTACTCCGTTAACGATCTTTTTAAAGCGATCGGCGTTACAGGTATAAAGCTCTGTTTTTTCGCAAAATCTATCAAGCGCAGATGTGGAAACACCTAACATTCCCGTATCGACTGCACCGGCTCTGAGAACAGAGACCGAAATGCCGAGAAGCTGCAGCTCCATTCCAAGCGAATAGGCATATTTGTCCAGCGCCGCCTTGGTTACGGCGTAAATACCCGTGAAAGGAAGAGGGTCAAGAGGCGCCAGCTCGCTGGTGGTTATGAGTATACGGCTTCCCTCTCGAAGCAAGGGTAAAAAGGTCTTGTTTATAAGAAAGACGCCCTGCATATTTACGTCAAAAATCTTACGGAATGCCGACTCCTCAATTTCAACAAGCGAGTCCAGCATATAGATCCCCGCAAAGTGTATGATGGCATAGAGCGAGTCGGTGTGAGCTTGTACCGTCTTCAGCGCCGCCTTGATGCTCTCCGACGAGGTTATGTCCGCCTCGATGGGTATGATTCCCTGCTCCGCTTCTCCCACCCTGAGATCGAGAGCGAACACACGGTAGCCCCTGTCACGCATAGCAAGTGCGGTAGCACGTCCCATACCACCCCAGGCACCTGTTATAAGTATATCCTTCATATTATTTCCTTTCGGCGTTGCATTCGGCAAATCGACAAACACCAACCGTACCGTCCGCAACGCTTTTATATGCTTCTTATCAAAATAATTATATCATAAATTCCGCTCTTTTTCAATAATGTGAATTCATTTCAATAAAAAACACAGAAAACGCTTGATTTTCCGTGTTTTTTGTTTGTTTTCTACCATTTTGGCAGTAATGTTTATTTCTTGCGAATAATCTTATATCCGCTCTGGGTAAGGAGCCAATATGCGTCATCAAGTAGCTGATAGTCGTATTTGATAACATCCTTCTTCTCCTCGGGCTTTTGGTCACGAAGAGCGACAATGCGCCTGAACTCCACAAGGCCATCGAAGGTCGTAAGATTACCGTGACGGCGAAGTGAATAATTCTTTCCGTTAGTAAACTCCACCTCACCATTGCTGTTTGTTTTTGTTTCAGACAGGATCTGTTCACGTGAAGCGGGAATCATACCTCGGCTGATCATAAAGGAATTCCAGCGCTGATGCTCGTGAATAGCCATCGTTTTGCGGCGTGATTCAGCAAAGTCAATGCCATAGTAAACTATGCTCTTGCCGCCGGCTCTTAAGTTATATTTTTCTGTGTTGGGAAGATCCGAACCGGCATAGATGCGCATATATTCCTCTTCGGTAAGCGCTTCACCCTCTTCGCCATTCTCACAGTAGTCAAGACCCATAAGATTCAGCTTCGAGCGCAGACTAAGGCAGGCGTACAGGCTGGAATCACGCTCCATCTGGGACTTCGATCTGTACCACTTCCTGTTCGCACGGCTTTTGTTAAAGGCAACGTACTGATCGTTGACCTCTACGGCATCATCCTTTGTCATATCGTACTCAAGATCGTAGACCTCGTTACGCATCTTTGCCATCCTGTAGATCTTGTCAGAGAGAAGCTTGTTAATATTATACACGCACTCGTTCTCGTTGCCGATAAAGAAGCAGTTGGGATCGTCAAGCAAGGTCTGTTCCTTGCGCCACTCCAGAGAGCGAACAAAGATTTTGAGGTTGTCAAGGCCCCATTCTCTGCGCTTTTCAACCAGCTTTTGCGCCATATCGAGGTTTTCAAGATCATTTCCGAAGGCTATGATCACAAAGTTCGCATCCTTCTTATTTCTCGAGCAGATATCACGAATATCCTCGTAAAACTTGGCATCGTTTATATCCATATGGAAATAGGCTTCCTCTGCGGGAACAGATGGAAGAGGGAGAAAATCCTCGGGATCGATGCGGTCAAGCTCACGCTTGTAGCGGTAATAGCTATGATTGAGGTTCTTGTTATTCTCCGAGGGGGTGTTATCGAAGATAAAATACTTAACAGGCTTCAGAACAGGATCGCCGTCGCCTGCGGTAAGGAACTGATTGTTTGCTACAGAGGCAAGGAAAATCTGCTGATTCGTTCTGCCAAAGCCCACCAGCATTACGTTGATATCAACGTTTTCCTTAATCAGCGAGGTCTCATACTCCACCTGCTCCTCGTTCATAAAGAGCGACAGCGGATAACGGTCGATAAAGTCCATCGCTATCTTCTGATACTTATTCACGTAGTGAATACATCCGTGAGCGCTGGAAACGATGTCCTCGTAGATCGCCTGATACTGCGGATCGCCAAAAACGTAAACCTTAAGATTTAAGAACAGGCGGTCACGAAGCTTCTCCGACGAGCCGTCGATAAAGTCAATAACCGAGCGGCAGACAGAGATGTTTTTATCATCCTTGCCTGTGTTGACAACGAAGATATATTCACGGTCCAGCCTTTTAACCAGCTTAAGCAGGTTCTTTGTCTGTGTGTCAAGGGATGGCGACTTTATGTATGCCACCTTATCCATATAAAGCTTTTCGCAATCCTGCTCGGTCAGCTCGTCAATTATGACCTTCGCACGCTTTTTGTCGCTCTTGTAGATTGCCAGATTGCCCTCGTTGTTGCCGAAAAGATACAGCTTGTTTCTGCGTGTAAGCAGAGCACTAACCGCCTGAATACCGTTCCAGATATGCTGCATTGTGAGAGAAAACGCAAATAAAACTGCGTTAAGCACAACCATAATGAAACAGAGATAAACGGTGTATTTATAGGCATCGTTATCTCCCATAAGAGCCGAGATGCCTCCCACCTCGTATTTCATCACCACAAGGCTTAAGGTCTCGTTTATGGTGTAGAAGAACGCCTCTATTGGTCCTTCCTCTGCGTAAAGATGGCCGACCCACCACAAAGGAATTGAGGTCAGATAGATGATCGCAAATTTTCCGTCCTTAAAGCTGCGGAGAAAAGCGATCCTTTCCTTTCTCTTTTTAAACAGGAGATTTGCCGCAACAAACAAAATCTCTGCTATCAGTAAAACCAGCGAAAAGGCGGTAATTCCCGACACCAGCGCCAGCATAAGCTCTCTAGGCATAATATACCCTCACTTTCATATAGAAAGAATTAATTACTATCCTATTATACTATAAGAAAAGTATTTTTTCAATATGAAAACGAAAATAAGAGCCGAGGAATCCCTCGGCTGATAAATATAGTACAATCCGTAGGGGCGAGCATTGCTCGTCCGCAAAAAAGAGCCGAGGAATCCCTCGGCTCTCGTGCTAGTAAAGCAATTTAGGAGAATTGTTTTGGGTTATTGTTCCATTGTGATTTTAAACTTAGTCCAAGCATATCCGCCCTTATCGTCGAAATACTCTACTTTAATATCGTATTCGCCGGGAGAGGTAATAGTTGCAAAACCGCTGATTTGAACACCCTCAGACTCCAAAAGAAGGTACTTGGTAGAGCCATCACTATATTCGCAAAGTAATAAAGCTCCGGTATAATCAAGAGCCTCTCCTAACTTATATTCCTTCTTAGGAATACTTACGGTAATGCTTGACAACTCTGCACCTGTAGATTTTGCTTTAATCTCTATAGTAAAGCTTGTTTCATAGTCCTTATACTTAACTGTTATTGTCTGCTCTGCCACGGGAGCAGAGCTATCAAAACCTGTTATAATTAATTCTTCAGGATATTCATCATATGGTATGGAAAATCCTGAACTACTTTGTTCCAATACACCTATTGAAAGACCAGAATAATTAGGAAAGTCGCCTACATAATAAGTACATTTATTAGGCTTTGATGCCACATAAATTTGCGTAGGATCAGCATCAAGATCTACATCATTATCACCATCGTCGTCCTTGTCATCTGCATCTGTTTCCCCTTCAGAGGATTCTCCAGAACCGTTGCTTCCGGGCTTGTTGCCATTGTTTCCATTACTTCCACCGGAATTATTGCTGGTAAGAACCACTACGCCTATTATTACTATTGCGGTAACAAGTACAACTACAATAGCAATCATAAGTATTAATTCTTTTTGCTTTTGGGTAAGTTTTTTCAAGAAACCAAAGTCCAAGCTAAATTTAGCTTTAGAATCAGTATCAAAATCAAAATTATCTTTTTTTGCCATTTTCTTTCCCTTTCAGGAGTTTAGTAACTCTGCGGCGACTTGCGCCGCCGCAGAGAGTAAAAATTACTTTGTTTCTGTTACACAGTAATTAGTGAAATAATAGCCAGATTCCCATTCAATAGGATAACCATTTGTGTCCAAGGTAACACCTTTCTCATAACTCCAAATCTTCATAGCAACATCATTTTTATTCTTATCCAGTATACTAGTAGCTTCAAGATAGTTAAGAGCCATATAATTCTTTCCATCTTTCTTTTCCAAGTTGGGAAGAATATTTAAAACAGAAGAGGCATAAACTGTTATTTTTGTCAATCTAACATCAACGGTCATAATATCATATGTTGAGAACTGATTGAGCGCTTGTCCCTTTAAATACCTTGGATTAATACTATTATCATCAGACTTAACAGTGTCGCGATTTTTGTCATCAACTTCAATTTTAGACATATTTTGGTATATAGTATTAATTCCAACAACACCATTTTTTGTCTCGGAATTTCCCAAAGCAAGGAATACAACACCCGCATTAATATATTGTTTATCACCTACAGTGTGAATGTATTGATTTACAAAATTAAGGTTTTGGTCTATGTCCATAGTTTTGAGAACCGTTGGGCCACCAATTAAACCTATAGTGGTAAGGTCTAACTTAAGCTGGCAACGGAACAACATTTCCCAAACAATGGTCATATCAATTCCGTTAACAGTAGGAAGATCAGCTTTTTGATTCTTTTCCAACCAATTGTATTGATCCAAATATCCAGTGATTGTAATTTTAGGAGCTTCATCTGTTGTATCTACCGCGGTTTTGTCAATGTATATTCCAAATCCGGTAACTGAAATAAGAGTTCCCTTTGAATTCTTTTCACCGAATGTATTCGCAATACCATCTTGATCCTGAACGGTAGTAACATCTTCAATATTAAGATTACCACCAGCAAGAACCAAATTAGCCATATTTCCACCGCGTAATGTGGTATCTTTAACGGAAAGTGTTCCCGAATAAGATGCAACAGGCTGTCTAAATCCGCAGATGTAAGAATGCTGAATAGTGGAATTACCATCCGATTTTACTCCGGAAACATGTGTACCATTTGTTGCGCTCTCAAAATCAAACCAAGGATAAATAGGACCATCAAGATAAATATTATCAACAGAGCCACCATTTACACTTATGAAATAATCGTTGAGGGTTTTGGTTGTGGGCTTATAAGACTTGGCATTAATCTTATAACCATTACCGTAAAGTGTGTGCGCACCGAGATCAATCTTTGTTGTATTAGCCACGCTGCTTACATCACCGTGAAGAACTACATCGGAGGTTACAGTACCATTGAGGCTAGAGAAATTATCTCCGAGAACATTGATAGCGTTCTCAGCTATAATAAGCTGAACATAAGTAGCATAATTGTTATCGGTTACGATCTCTACCCATACATTGAATACTACGGTGTTTTCAATTCCGGGCACCTCGGGATTCTTGTAATAGTCACGGTTTCCGGTAAACTTAATAACCTGATCTTCCCATTCATCAGCAGTAAAGGTTTCGGAATTGTAGGTCGCAGCTATACCGTTAACGGTATTGTTAACCTCGTTAATGTGTGCAAAGGTCTTGCCCTCTGTACGGTCATAAATGGTTACGGTTGCGGTCTCAAAGTCCATACCCTCCTTTAAGGTGAAGAGCGCAGAGAGAGGAACGCTATCCTTACCACCTACATAATAGGGACGAGCCTGATGCTTGTCATAGTGGAAGTTGTTTTCAAACGCCGCCTTCTCAAAATCAATAACATTGATCTTAAAGTTTGTGGAAAGACAACCGTCTATTGCAATGGAGAAGGTATAGTCGGACTTGGAAAGATCAAGCTTTGCCTTACCGTTTGCACCCATAACAAGAACGCTGTTAGCACCGGTAGTAACAGTAATCTTTCCGGAACCAAGCTTATGGTTTGCGTTGCTGTAACTAATATCACCGCTAAGCGCAACCTCATACTCTGTATCAGCACTTATATAATCTATTGTTACAACCTGTGCATCGGTAGATCCGTCTGTAGCAAGCGCATAAGTAATGCCGTCAATTACAACATTGGCACCTGTGGGCTTAACTACCTCAACATTGAACTGGATGGGTTTGCTTTCACCGTTAATGTTATAGGTTTCCGCAGTAATAGATGCGGTACAGTCGGTAAGAGTTGCAGCGTTGAAGCTAAGAACGCCTGCCGCGGAAATGCTAATCTGATTATTATCAGAAACCCACTTATTAACTGTTGCATAAGATTTTTCATGAGTAACAGCGTCTTCTATATAGAATGTTACCTTTTCAGACTGGGTAATTGCAACATAAAGAGTAAGATCTTCTCCTGCATTTCCTCCCCATTCAACAAGACCTGTTGTTTCAGCACTGCCTATAGTGTAATTATCAAACGGAACTCTCTTAACAAGGTCGCACTTATACTGTGTTGCAGTTTCTGCATCAAAGTACTGATGAAGAACGCCTACGGTTTCCGCATCTGTTCTTTCTTCATTAGTAACAATGTACTTAAGTCCGCTTGCATCTGTGAAGATTGCATTAGAGCAGTTGGGAGAAAGTACGGTTGCAAGAGCGCTATGATCTGCGTGCTTAGTGTTGATAATTACACTGTTTGCAGTAGCAAAATTAAGTGCGCCCTCTTCAACGAGAATTACAGAAGAAGGAAGGCTGATGTTTCCTGCGGGAGTGGGAAGGGTGCCCTTCTCTACCTTGTTAACGCCGGAAGCATAAACGTGATGAACGTTAGGAATTATCTTTACGCCGTCAGCAAAGTATACCTGTGCATCGCTGGTGTTGTCGCCAAAATAGAATACTCCGTTGTTGTTGAAAACAATGGTCTTCTGGAAGTTTTCGAAAATCTTGCCTGCAATTACACCGTAAACTTCGTTGTCTTTAGCCTTTTCAAGCTTGCTGATGAAATTAGCATAGCTATTATCACCGCTTATATCAATATCAGACATATTACCAAACATTTCGTTAAGCGCATCAGCAGAGTCAATAAGGAAGAAGCCGTTATTGAATACGTCACGCATGCCAAGGAAGGCGGTGTTAGAGCTGGTCTCTGCGATAAGTTCTGCGGATGTGAGAACTGCGCCGGACTGAGACTCGATCTTGGATGT
>JAZSMV010000079.1:0-5458 GCA_045536065.1 Eubacteriales bacterium
GTAAGGGGAGGTGGCATTTTCCGGGGAAAATGACGGTGGGATTGTAAGAAACATAAAGACTTACAGAACAATCCCTCAGTCAGCTTTGCTGACAGCTCTCGCTGCGGCTCGGTCACAGAACGGCTCTGGTGTTATTAACACCATTCACTACCGTTCTGCCGCTTCGCTACCTTTACACAAGGGAGCCTTCCACATAAATCATTCTTTGCTCTCTTTTTGTTCGTTTTCTGCTCATCGGCATTAGCCGCTTTTCAACCACGGGACTATCGCATGGTTTTCTTTTACATAAAAAACGCTGAGCATTTCGCTCAGCGTTTTTTGTTTGGCCTTATATAATATCAGCCATTCGGCTACGCTCGTTTATTCCGCTCTTCTGCATTATACGAAGGACGGTCTGCTTTACAGTAGACTCGGACAGATAGAGCATTGCGGCGATCTCCCTGTTGGTATAGCCGAAGGCAACCAGCTTTGCAATCTCCCTCTCTCGCTTGGTAAGATTCTGCGCAAGATCCTTGTTCCTTATAGATCCCGAAAGACGTGACCAGGCACGCTTATACACCTCGCTCATCTCAAGGATGCGCTCACAGGCGATGGGGTCCACCTCTCCTATCCTCTCCTCCAGCAGACCGTCAAAGTGTCGGCTGTACTCTGCCAGCGTTCCGTAAAGCCTGTCGGGAAGGGCAAGCGCTATGGCTCTGTCAATATGGCTTACCGCCTTGTCACGAAGTCCGCTGTTGTGATAAGCAACGGCGCAGGAAAGTCGCAGATATATCTCAGGCAGCACCGTTCGATCAACCACCGCCTGAGTGATAAGGGGCTCGATGGTGTTGGGTATCATTTTCATCATCGCAAGGCCGCTGACACCCTCCAGCTTAAAGGAGCCGGAGGCTATGGCAAAGGCCATCATATAAAGATATTTTACGTAATACACCTTTGCCGTAGGATGAGAATCGGCGGGAAGTGCTTCAAAATTGCCGAGCGTAAACCACTCGGGGAAGTCGTTGTTATTATAAATTGTGCTGTCCACGACGGCGAGGGTCAGCGAAACTATCTCTCGCTCCTCGGGGGTGCTGTGGGGAGCCTCGAATATATGGCGCTTTGCCTCATACCAGATATTGATGTCACTGCTCCAGATAGCCACGTTGGCCAGCAGCATTCCCGCACCGAGTATGGCATAAAAGCCGGAGTGAGCATCCAAAAAATAGCGTGCGTGCTTATACACCTCGGCGATATTGCCACGTCTGAAGGCTATCTGCGCACGGAAAAGCTCGTATGCCTCCGGGTTGTTTATCAGCATCTCTGCACACTCGTCGGCGGCGCCCACCTTATTATAAAGGTTAGTCATATCAAGGAATGGAGATTTTCTCGGCATAGGCATATGAGGCTCGGAGCCCTTTGCCGACGAGGGTAAAACCGCCGTCGAGGGTATCATCCAGGCTCTGCCGAAGCGAACCGCCCCCTTAATACTGCCGTCACTGCACAGTCCCTGCACACGTCGAGGGGTTACTCCCCATTTTTTTGCCGCTTCCTTTACGGTGATAAGCTCCATCTTCACGCCTCTTTCCATAGATTTTCTCTTTTTCTGAGAAAATGCTGTTTTTGTTTCGCTTTTGCGAAATATTCAGCTTTATTATAGAATAAAAGCTCCCCTTTGTCAAGTTTTTTAAAACAAAAAAGCCGAGGATTAAGCCTCGGCTTGAATTTTTACTCCTATTCCTTTATCCTGCTCTTAACAAGCTCGAAAACCTTTTCCTCAGGAAGCTCAAGCACTACGGAAAACTCCGAGCAAAGCAGCTTCTCTGCCTTGATCCTTGCATTCTCGTCGGAGAGAAAGTTTTTCTTGCCCTCTGCCTCACGGCGAATACCGTTATCGTTAATGGCACGGATCATCGCAACCATCTCACGACGGTCACCCGACTCCATAACCCTCTTGAAGTAGTCCTGACGGGCACGGTTCTCGGGTATCCAGCGAAGAGACTCTACCTTATCAAAGGAATCAATAAGCGAGAGCACCTCATCCCTTGTCATCAGAGGACGCATAGAGGACACAAGCCTCTCGTTATCCACAGGAACAAAGGTAAAGGAATCTGTACGTGCAAGGGTGGGACGAAGCACAAAATAGCTGCGTGGAACGTCTCCGATAGCTTCCTCTCGGATGTCAACGATAGTCATCACTCCGGCTGCGCCGTACATGACCTTATCACCAATGCTGTACATAAATTCCCCTCCTTACTCGGCAATTTTTCTTTTCTTACAAATATATTTTATCATATTTTTCAGAAAAAAGCAAGAGAAAAAATTGATCAAATTTTAAAAGAACAGGGTGAGCCCCACTTAACAGACTCACCCCAATCCCTTTTTACTGAATAGAAACAACCTTGTATCCTGCGTCGGTAACAGTCTTTTCAAGAAGCTCGTGAGGACATTCGCCCTTGGGAGTAACTATTGCCAGATCCTCCTTGTAGCTTACCTCTGCCGACTCTACGCAGTCGAGGGCGGACAGCACGTCACGAACTCTGCCCTCGCAGTGAGGACACATCATGCCCTCAATTTTCATTGTAATTTTCATTTGTCTTTCCTCTTTTTCCTTGATTTCGCTTGTATTTTCAATTATTTTGTTTGTTTTCTTATGCTTTGGTCTGAAGGTATTCAGACGAAGTGCGTTGGTCACCACGCAGAATGACGAAAGGCTCATTGCCGCAGCGCCGAACATAGGGTTTAAGGACAGACCGAAAAGGCCTGCCGCAAGGGGAATTCCCACCAAATTATAGCAGAACGCCCAGAAGAGATTCTGGTGAATATTGCGAAGCACCGAGCGACCCAGACGAATGGCGTCAACCACGTCGGAGAGCGAATCTCTCATCAGAACAACGTCGGCAGATTCAATAGCAATATCGGTTCCGCCGCCGATAGCCATACCCACCTCTGCACGTGTCAGGGCGGGAGCATCGTTGATGCCGTCGCCAACCATTATTACCCTGCCCGACTCCGAAAGCTTACGGATAGCCGACTCCTTGCCGTCGGAAAGAAGCTCGGAGATTACCTCGTCAACCCCTGCCTCTCTGCCGATAGCCTCGGCGGTGCGTGAATTGTCGCCTGTCAGCATAACCACACGAAGTCCCATTGCCTTCATATCGGCTATTGCCTGTGCGCTGTCCTCTCTAACGGTGTCTGCCACCGCAATAAGACCGAGAGGCGCACCGTCACGGATAAAGAACAGAGGTGTTTTACCCTCGGCGGTCAGCCTGTCGTAGTCACTCTTATATGCCGACAGATCGCAGATCGTAGAAATAAACTTATAGCTTCCGCCATAAACCTCATTCTGCATTCTGCATTCTGCATTCTGCATTCTCCCATAAACTCCACTTCCCGCAAGCGCCTTGAAGTCGGTGATCAAAAGATCCCTCGAATAGCTCTCGGCATAAGCCGAAACCGCCTTTGCAAGAGGATGCTCGCTCTGCTTTTCAAGAGCGTAAGCCACAGAAAGAAGCTCACCCTCGTCGGAAGACCTATCGCATATCACGTTTACCACACGGGGCTTGCCCTCGGTGATGGTGCCTGTCTTGTCAAGAGCGATTATTCCTGCCCTGCCCGTCAGCTCAAGTGCCTCGGCGCTCTTGAAGAGAATACCATGCTTTGCACCAACGCCACTGCCTACCATTATGGCAACAGGGGTTGCAAGTCCCAGGGCGCAGGGACAGCTGATAACAAGGACGGATATAGCGCTGGAGAGCGCCTTGCCAAGCTGACCGTCAATTATCATCCAGGCGGTGAAGGTTATAAGAGCAATAAGCAATACCACAGGCACGAAAATACCCGAAACTCTGTCGGCTATCTTGGCGATAGGCGCCTTACTTGCAGATGCGTCCTCAACCATTCTTATAACCGAGGCAATGGCGGTATCATCACCAACCTTGGTGGCTCTGCATTTCATAAAGCCCGACGTGTTTGTTGTAGCGGCAAGGAGGCTGTCGCCCACCTGCTTATCCACGGGAACTGACTCGCCTGTCAGCGCCGACTCGTCAACGCTGCTGTGTCCCTCGGTAACCACGCCGTCAACCGGAATGGACTCGCCGGGGCGGACGATGAAAATATCACCAACACGGACCTCGGAGGCAGGGATCACCTGCTCCTTGCCGTCTCTTATAACGGTGGCAGTGCGAGGCGCAAGACGAAGCAGGCTGTTGATAGCATCGGTGGTTTTGCCCTTCGCTCTTGCCTCAAGCATCTTGCCCACGGTGATAAGGGTAAGGATCATAGCCGCCGACTCAAAATAGAGGCTGTGGAGATAATGGTCGGGGTGCTCTGCCCCGGTCATCATAATCGTCATTGCGATACTGTAAATATAGGAAACTCCCGAGCCGAGAGCCACAAGTGTATCCATATTGGGCGAGCGGTTTATTACCGCACGGATGCCGCTTATGAAGAAGCGCTGATTAATAACCAGCACAAGCCCCGAGATAAGCATCTGCAGTATGGCGATGGAAAGAGGGTTGCTCTCGAAAAAGGCGGGCAGAGGCCAGCCCCACATCACGTGTCCCATAGAGAGATACATCAAGGGTAAAAGTAAAACCACAGAGGCAACAAGGCGGTAAATTATAGCCTTTTGCTCGTCTTTTTGACTACTATTATTGTCATTTTTAGGCTTTTCCGCCCCTTTTACGCTGGCTCCGTAACCTGCCTTGCTTACGGCGGCGATTATCATTTCGTCGGTGGCAGAGCCCTCTACGGTCATAGAATTGGTAAGCAGATTTACCGAGCAGGAGGTCACTCCCTCGGTCTGCGACACCGCCTTTTCAACCCTGGCAGAGCAGGCGGCACAGCTCATGCCTGTTACGTTATAGCTTTTCATTTTTCTACCTCATAAGCTTCTCGACTGTTTTCGCCAGCTCGTCGGCGGTTTCAAGCCTGCCGCCCTGAATGTCGCTGACAACACAGCCCTTGATATGCTGGGATAAAAGCTCGGTGGCAAAGGAGCTTATCGCCGCCTGCACCGCCGACACCTGCGTAAGAATATCCACGCAATAGGCGTCCGAATCCACCATTCCCGATATGCCTCGGATCTGTCCCTCTATTCTTTTAAGGCGGTTCTTCAGCGCACGAAGCTCGCTCTCATCACGAACTCTGGTCTTTGAGCAGCACTCACATTTGGTCGAAGCTGTCTTTTCTGTCATTTCTGTCATATTTTCTCTCCAAAAATGTTTTTTACACCTCTATTATATACCCCCTAGGGGTATTTGTCAATAGGATTTTTTCGGAAAAATGTAGGAAAATAATAATAAATTTAAACGAATAAAGAATAAATATCCCCCCGTAAAACGGGGGGTATTTCATTTTCGGGCATAGCCCTAACCGCTACTGGCGACGCAGGGGTGCGTTTTAGATTGGCCTGCCAGCCATGCAATTGTTACTTGCTACCCGTAAACGGGTTCCAACATAGCCTCCCTTGTGTAAAGGG
>JAZSMV010000026.1:0-15027 GCA_045536065.1 Eubacteriales bacterium
CAACAGAGCCGATCTCCTCCTTGTCAGCAAGAACAACCATAACGGTATGCTTGGTGTCGGAGTTATCAAGGAGAGCGGTAACTGCGGGATAGGAGCAAACTCTGTCATCGTGACCGTAGGAAGCAATAAGCGCTCTGTCAAAGCCGATATCACGAGCCTTGAATGCGGGAACGAGAGAAAGCTCTGCGGAGATAAAGTCCTCCTCGGTTACGCCGTACTTATCGTGAAGAATGGAGAGTGCGGTAAGCTTAACCTTATCAGCAACCTCCTTATCGTCGTAAGGAAGACCGCCGATGAGAATATTAAGGGTCTCGCCGCTGATAGCAGTGCCGAGAGGCTCCTGAGACTGTCTTGCGCCAAGATGAGGAAGAAGATCGTTGATATAGAATACGGGATCGGAATCATCTTCACCGATACATACGTTAACAACCTCGCCGTCTCCCTTTACCATAACGCCATGAATAGCAAGAGGAATGGAGGTCCACTGATACTTCTTAACACCGCCGTAGTAGTGGGTCTTGAGGAACGCCATACCGCTGTCCTCATACATAGGAACCTGCTTAAGATCAAGTCTGGGAGCGTCAACGTGAGCGGCAACGATTCTAATGCCCTCGCTCTCAAGATCATTCTCACCAACCTTGAAGATAATAAGGCTCTTGCCGTGCTGATTGAGATATCTCTTATCGCCTACGGAAAGCTTATCACCAAGCTTGTACTCGGTGTAGCCCTGCGCCTTAGCAAGTGCAATAGCGCTATCGGTAGCCTCACGCTCGGTCTTGGAGCTGTCAAGGAACTTCTTATAGCCCTCAGAGTAGTCATAGATCGCCTTGATCTTTTCAGGAGTTGCCTCCTCGTAAATGTTCTTTTTCTTGTAGGAAAGCTTATCAAGCATTTCCTGTCCAATGGTCTTTTCGCTCATTGTATTTATCACCTTTCAAAATTATTTTCAAATTAAAGCTTCGATAACGGATTTTACCTGCTTTCGAAGTGAATGAATATCCGAATTATTTTCGATCACAAAATCGCACCTCTCAATGAGTGTCTCATCCGACATCTGTGAGGCAATTCTCCGCTCTGCCTCCTCTGCCGTAATACCGTCACGCAAAGTAATTCTCTGAAGTCGGATATCCATGTTCGCAATAACACAGACAACAGCATCACATTCTTTATCAAATCCTGATTCGAAAAGCACGGGAGCATCAACTATTGCAGCAACAGCTCCGCTTTCCGCAAACTCTGCAAGCCTGTGTCTTGTTTCATCAAGAATAAACTTATGAGCGATCTCATTAAGTCTCTTAAGCCTTTTCTCCGAGCCGTCGCCAGAAAAAACTATATCCGCAAGAGCCTTGCGATTAAGAGTATTATCTTCGGTTATAATCTCTCTGCCAAACTCCTCCGAGAGAGCCTTGAGAGTTGGGCCGTAGCTGCTTGTCAGCTCACGGTACACAGCGTCGGTATCGATAAAGGGTATTCCAAGCTCTTGAAAAAGCTGGCATACAACACCCTTTCCGCTTCCACTTCCGCCGCAAAGTCCAATTACCTTCATAAGCATATTCTCCTTCAACATAATATTATACAATAACTAAAAGCCAAATGTCAAGTTAAATACTGTCAGATTTTTAAAAAAAGAATATTATAAAAAAGTAAAGGAGGCGCAATATATGAAGGAAAGCAACAGAAATTATCTAAGAAAATATTTTGCCGCAGCAAATACCTACAAGGGATTTATCAGCTATTTTGATACGGTTTTTGATCCTGAAAAATTCAGTAGATTATACATTTTAAAGGGTGGCCCCGGTACCGGAAAAAGCAGCTTTATGAAGAAAGTAGCTCGGTTTTTTGGAGAGAAAGATTATAGAGTTGAGGAGATCTATTGCTCGTCAGATCCCCATTCTCTTGACGGAGTTATCATAGAAAATCAAGACAAGAAAATAGCTATAATAGACGGTACCGCCCCTCACGAAAGAGATGCTAAGATACCGGGCGCAAGGGATGAATTAATAGACCTTGGAGTAGGCTGGGACAAGGCTTGGCTTATGGCAAGAGGAGAGGAAATTATAGCTATCGGCAAGGGGAAATCCGACGCATATAAAGCAGCCTATCAATACCTTGCCTTAGCAGGAAAATCATACAAGATAATACGTTCTAGCTATAAGGCGTCCTTCTCCAAAACCAAAGCAAAAGATAAGGCAGAAAACATTTTAAAGAATATTTCATCGAACAACGCCCCCTATGTCTTGACTCGTCTTATATCCTCATTCGGACGCTTTGGAGATCATCAAATTGACGATGCTTTTGACAGGAATACCAAGCTTATTACCGTAAGAGGTGATAGATATTCTGTTGATCTGTTTTTGGACTGTTGCTATGAAGTTTTGAAGTACAAGAACGCAAGGTTTGTTCACCTGCCCTGCGCCCTTGATCCCACGGTCACAGACGCATTGTATTTACCCGATAATAACATAGCAATCGCAAGATCTGAGTCGGGAGAGATCGATGCAGACGAGTTTGTTATTCTTCCCTTGACAGATCAAGAGAAAATCAAAAAAGCAAAGCAGCTCCAAAGAGATTCTCTTGATGAAGCAAAAAGATGGTTTGCTATTGCATCGGATCTTCATTTCAGATTGGAGGAAATATACGGTCAGGCGATGAATTTCGAGATTATCGATCAAATTATTGATGAAAAAATCACCGAAATCGGCAATATTCTCGAAAATCACACATAAATTTCGCTCATTTATTGACTTATTTTTTTATTTATGCTATTATATAAAGAAAGGCACGCTATGTGCGTGCCTTAAAAATCGTTTATTTAAGCTCGGATACGATCTTTGCTGTGTCTCTTGCAATTACAAGCTCCTCGTTGGTGGGGATCATATATACGAGAACTCTTGAATCGTCTGCGGAAAGCTGAACAGGTACGGAGGAATGACCGAAGGTGTTTCTCTCCTTGTCAATCTTTACACCGAGATATTCTAGTCTTGCAAGCGCATTCTCTCTGATATAAGGTGTATGCTCACCGATTCCTGCGGTAAATACGATTGCATCAAGTCCACCCATTGCAGCGGAGTAAGCACCAACGTACTTTTTAATCTGATAGCAAAGCATATCGAAGGTAAGCTTTGCACGCTCATTTCCCTCCCTCATTGCACGTTCAACGTCACGGGAGTCGGAGCCAACACCGGAAATACCTGCGAAGCCGCACTGCTTGTTCATATAGTTGTCCATTTCCTTAGCGGTAAAGCCCTTCTTCTCCATAATAAAAGGCACGATAGCTGGGTCGATGGAGCCGCATCTGGTTCCCATAAGTATACCGTCAAGAGGAGTGAAGCCCATAGAGGTATCTACGCACTTGCCGTCCTTTACAGCGCTGATGGACGAGCCATTACCGATGTGGCAGGTAATGATCTTCTTACCCTCGGCCTCGCCACCCATGATCTTTATCATCTCACCGCTTACAAATCTGTGAGAGGTGCCGTGCATGCCATAGCGACGGATTCCGTACTCCTCGTACATATCATAGGAGATACCATAGGTATAAACCTCCTTGGACATAGTCTGATGGAATGCCGTATCGAAAACGAGAACCTGGGGAGTATCGGGCATTGCTGCAAGGCAGCCCTTAATTCCCATAATATGAGCGGGATTATGAAGCGGAGCATATACGATACACTTCTCTACCGCCTCAAGCACCTCATCGGAAAGAAGCACCGAGTCGGCAAAATACTGACCGCCGTGAACAACTCTGTGACCCACAGCTTCGATCTCATCAACAGATGAAATACAGCCAACCACAGGGTCAACCAAGGTTTCAACAAGAAGCTTCATTGCGGCAGAGTGATCGGGGAGCGCAGTTTCGTGAACATACTCATCCTTGCCGCTTGTTTTGTGGATAAGACGAGAGCCGTCAATACCAATTCTCTCGCAATTTCCCTTTGCAAGAACTTCCTCGCTCTCGGTATCGAGAAGCTGATACTTAAGCGAGCTTGAGCCTGCGTTAATTACTAAAACTTTCATTTTACAATCTCCTGTAATTTATTGACAGGGATATTATACATTATTTCAAGCAATTAATCAACACATTTTTGAAAAAAACGAAAGGATAGCAGAATGAAGGTTGTTGCCATTATCTCGGAATACAATCCCTTCCACCTGGGTCATGAGCATCAGGTGAAGGAGCTTCGCCGCACTCTCGGTGAGGATACGGCAATTATTGCGATAATGAGCGGCAATTTTACCCAACGTGCTGAGCCCGCCGTATGTGATAAGACTATTCGTGCAGAGGCTGCTGCCGAATGTGGAATCAACCTTGTACTTGAGCTTCCCTTTCCCTTCTGTATGTCCAGCGCAGAATTCTTTGCAAAGAGCGGAGTAAAAATCGCAAATGAAATCGGCGTAGTTGATTACCTTTGCTTCGGTAGTGAGAGCGGCGATATTTCCGAGATCTCAAATATTGCATCTGCAATGATCTCCGACGAATACAACCTTACTCTCGAAGCTCTTTCATCATCCGCAGAATACAAGGAATATGGCTACCCCGAGCTCTGTCAGCTGGCTCTCAGCCGTGTGTACGGCAAGGAGATCTCACGTGATTTCTTTACACCCAATAACATTCTCGGCATTGAATATATCAAGGCTATTCATAACCTGGGAAGCACAATTACTCCCATTACTCTGCGCCGTGAGGGCTCGGGCTATCATGACATAATCAACCCTATGGCAGAGTTTCAGAGTGCAACGGCTATTCGTGAGGAATTAGCCGCAGAAAATATTTCTGCCCTTGATTATGTTCCCGAAAACGCAAAGAATATTTATCTTAAAGCAATAGAGGGCGGCAAAATGCCCTCGGATGTTTCACGTCTTGACGTGAGTGTTATCTCATCATTCAGATTAAACTCCCCTGCTGCCGACAGCGAAATACACGAGGCTGCGGGCGGTTTATATAATCGCCTCTGCGACATGAGCGCAGAAGCAACCAGCATTTCCTCTTTGATGTCTATGGCCGAAACGAAAAAGTACACCAAGACGAGAATCAAGCGAGCAATTTGGAACACCTACTTCGGCGTTACCTCCTCCGACGTAAGGGCACTTCCTGCATACACTCAGGTTCTCGCTATGGACTCTGTAGGTCGGCTGTTACTGAAAAGAATCAAGAAAATGAGCGACTTCCCTGTTATCACAAAGCCCTCCTCATACAAGGAGCTTAGCGAGCAGGTTTGTCGACAGAAGGAGCTTTCCGGCAAGGCTGATGCGGTATTCGGATTAACGCTTAAAAATGCGAATTCAGGGCGTTTTTCCCTAACCTTCACGCCTTATGTAAAGGATTGACCCTTTGTGCGAAATGTCCACACAGCAACCTTTGTCGAAGCTATTTACAGTCATATCTATTCCTGATATGATAATTGTGAAGTGGACCTAGCGCCGTCATTTTCAAATATTATGAAAGGAGTATTTACCTATGTTAAAATTTGAAGGCGTAAACGAGAATGAGTTTGTTGAATACAAGGGCAAGCCCATTGTACGCCAGGGTGACGATATTTTCTACGGCGATCTGTCAGAAAAGTATTACGTCTACATGATGATTATGTCGGACAAGAAATCTCCCAAGGGAGACAAGACTGTCCCCGGTACCATTATGGTACAGCTGCTTGACAGCAAGACCAAGAAGCCTGAAAAGCAGAAGATTACTAACGGACTTGCAGAGGCATTTGACTTTGCCGAGGCTTGGCTCCGTTCTAACGACAAGGAATAATTTTGAAATTAGCGTGCGTGCAACCGTTGCACGCAAGGAGGTACAAAATGAATATGAAACTACTAAGCAATCCCGTAAGGTCGATTGCTTTTTTTCTAACTGCAGTCATACTTGCCTGCACATTTGGATTCACCGTTGACGGTTGGCAGGCGGCAGATCAGCAAACA
Organism: Eubacteriales bacterium; assembly: GCA_045536065.1. GTDB lineage: Bacteria > Bacillota > Clostridia > Oscillospirales > CAG-272 > UBA1740. The sequence goes on from JAZSMV010000026.1 coordinate 5,920, forward strand.
AATATGCCCGAATCCGAGCAAAAGGACGAGGAGCTCGAAAATAACGAAAATACCGAGCGCCCGGATACTCCCGAGCAGGACCAGACTCCCGAGGAGCCTGAAATCTACATACCCGAGTACACAAGCAGACTAACAGGGCTTGAGGTAAATAAGGAGACGGCAGAGGCAACTATGTTGGCCTTTGTAATCAATTCGGGACTTCCTGCCTATGGAGTATCAAGCGCAGATCTTGTCTGCGAGGTGCCCACCGAGGACGGCAGCACAAGGCTTGTTGCCTTTATACCTGAGAGTGAAAATCTGTGGAAAATAGGCTCTATTACCAATACCCGTGGATATATTTCGAATATGGCGAAATACTTCGGCGGCGTGCTTATTTCAAGCGGAAGTGACGACAGCATAAGCTATACGCAATGCGATATTACGGGTATGCAGCTTGATCTTTCAAAAAACAGCGGATTCCATTATACAGAGTATACCGATAACGTTTATACAAACCGTGATTTGCTTACAAGTGGACTTGCCAGCGCAGGAATCGGAGCAGAAAGTATTGTTAGCACACCGCTTCCCTTTACTCATACAGACTTTGGTGCAGATGAGGTATTTTTCGCCGATTCTACGGCTGTGGAAATTAGTCTTGAGTATTCAAATAATCATTCAAGCGAGTTAAAGTACAATGAAGATAATGGCTTGTATACTCTCTATCAAAACGGACAGGCCATGCTTGATGCCTTGAACGGAAATGCTGTCAATTTTAAGAACTGCCTTGTTTTATTTGCCGATTCTATAACTTATGATAATTCCAACTGTAACCAGATGGTTATGGATACAATAGGTGATGGACGGGGATATTACTTCACATGTGGCAGCTATACCGAAGTAAGATGGACAGCTACCTCGGGTGGAATCATGACCCTTTATTCAACGAGTGGCGAAAAGCTTACCATTAACCGTGGCACAACTTTTATAAGCTATATGAAGTCGTCTAAAAGCGATAATATATTAATTAAGTAAAAACACCTAGATGTCATAAAAACAGCGGAGTGAAATCACTCCGCTGTTTCATCTATTACCGTCCATTTAAACATATCCTTAAAATCATTAAAGCACGTTTCACAAACCCAATGGTCATCAGATAATGAGCTGCAATACCCAATATTTAGATCTTCTTTTTCTTCGCTTATCTTGTCCCAACAAAAGTCGCAATGCCTATGGTCGTATCCTCCGCGATATTTAAAACGTTTTTTTATTAATTTAACGCCGAACAAAAATTGCTCTTGACCATTCAATCTCCAATCATCCATTTTAAGCACCTCCTTAATTACATTATAAAGTATGCTTTCGAAAAAGTCAATACATCAGTATAAATCCCCTTTATTTACAAATACTAACATCACACCTAAAATAAAAGGAGATTTTTGTATATATATGAAAGCAACCGGAATTGTTCGTCGAATTGACGATCTTGGACGTGTGGTTATACCCAAAGAAATACGTCGCACTATGAGGATCAAGGAGGGAGAACCCTCTTTTGCAACATTGACAGTATTCGACAGATTTTATATTGCATTACATAGCGTGGTAGAAAGAATAAAGGCGGAGTGATTTACTCCGCTTTTATTAGTATAATTATTCAACAAATGGGTTTGGTAATACATAAGGTAGGTGTGTATCAATTTCCAACTGTATTACAGGGTTAGGAAATTCCTCGTGTAAAAGATCTCTCATTTTGACAGGTAGAACTTTGAAAGGAAAATCCATATCGGGTGTATAGCTATGTTCCCAACAATATTCAATTTGTTCCCTACCGTCAGGAAGTAATGATTTCTTCACGGTTTCAGGACTATCCACTATTGTGCCACAAATATGATACCATCCATTATACCAAATTGTTCCATCTTTTTCTAAACATCCCGGAACATTAAAGGTCTCAACAGGCTTTTGCGGATCAATACCAAAGCAACGTAAAAAGTCAAGCACCTTATCTGATGCTTTAAGTATTGCTTCATCAAAATTCTGACAGTTAATGCAATCACACTGCTGACTCATCGTTGGAATATCAACCCTTTCATAAAACGCACGGGTACGCTCCACATCAACGTCAAGTACAAAGTTTGTAAATTTGATAATCATAGGTTTCTCCTTTCTAAATATTTGTATCTTAATTATATCGTATCCACATTAAAATGTCAATCAAAAAGTATAAATCCCCTTTATTTACAAATACTAACATCACACCTAAAATAAAAGGAGATTTTTGTATATATATGAAAGCAACCGGAATTGTTCGTCGAATTGACGATCTTGGACGTGTGGTAATCCCTAAGGAAATAAGACGCACTATGAGGATCAAGGAGGGAGATCCTTCATTTACAACATTGACAGAGTTCGACAGGTTTTATGTGTCAGTACATAGTGTAGCAGAAAGAGCAAAGGTGGAGTAAAACTACTCCACCTAAAATTATAAATTATCGTTTTTATCTAGTATTAATTCCACAGAATCATCTTCAAGAGAATTAAAACTATCTAAATGAATATGAGAGCCACTTGGAGCTTCTTCTTGGGCTAATAAAAGCAAATGGCGAGCTAAAGACACAAGCCCGGCTTTGTTTGCCTCAATAATTATAGTATCATATTCGTATCGAGTTTTAATTTTAAAATCTTTTTCCCAAACGAGTTCAATGCAATCATCGTACTCGGGGATGTTTATCTTTATTTCTTTCATATACTCCCTCACCTACTTATTTTCTTTATCAGAATAAATAATGCAATATCTGCTCTCTGCCTCTTTCATTGAATCCTCGGTTTCCCAATCTTTTGTTTCGTGAGTAAATACAACAAACCAACTCATTGAACTGTCAAATACATATAAATCTTCGGGCAAAATCGGATTAGGATTGTACATTACCTGCTCCTCAAGGATATAGGTTTCAAACCATTCCTTTTCAATGAGTTTTGCTAATTCCTTGGCATTTGATTTTGCAGCGAATGAACGTATTTTATTTCCATCAATAAAAAGTTCTGCAGAACACGGAACCTTTTCATCTTCTGAAATAAAGATTGCATCTCCATCAATATTCGAAAGGAAATCAAGTGCTTCTCGAAAAGAAACTCTTGAATATTTAGAAGATATTTTGTCCCATAAATAAGAGCGATTATAGAATTCAATATCCACTACCTGATTTTTCTTTGACATTTCATCAATAAACGCTTTAAGTTCTACTTGAAACTCGTCCCAAGACAATACAAATCGATCAATAAAGTTTCTTCTTATTTCTTCGTTATTTTCCAAAAGTGTAATTTTCATAGCAATCACCTCTCTGAATACATTATAAAGTATGATTTTGAAAAAGTCAATACATCAGTATAAATCCCCTTTATTTACAAATACTAACATCACACCTAAAATAAAAGGAGATTTTTGTATATATATGAAAGCAACCGGAATTGTTCGTCGAATTGACGATCTTGGACGAGTAGTTATTCCTAAGGAAATCAGACGCACTATGAGGATCAAGGAAGGAGATCCTCTTGAGATTTATACCGACCGTGAGGGTGAGGTAATCTTTAAAAAGTACTCACCTATCGGTGAGATGCAGACCTTTGCAAACGAGTATGCGGAAACGCTGCAAAAGACCTCGGCATCCCCCATTTTCATCTGTGACAGAGATGCAGTAATTGCCGTTTCAGGCGCATCAAAGAGAGATTATCTCGAGAGAAAAATTTCACGAGGACTTGAGGAAATCGTAGAATCCCGCTCGCTATACGTGAGAGGAGCAGGCAGAGAGCCGGTAGCGATTATCAGCGACGGTGGTTCTCACTACGTAAACTGCGCAATGCCTATATTAAGCGAGGGCGATATTGTAGGATGCGTTGTTTCTGCCTGGCAGTATGACGTCTCTACCTCCGAAAAGATCTCCGATGAGATCGAATCCAAGCTCGTACAGACGGCAGGTATGTTCTTAGGTCGTCAAATGGAATCGTAAAATAAAAGGCTACCCGAAGGTAGCCTTTTTAATATTAGTTAGAAAGATAATCCTTAAGTGCCTTGAATCTGGAGGGATGTCTCAGCTTACGAATAGCCTTAGCCTCGATCTGTCTGATTCTCTCTCTTGTGATCTCAAACTTCTTACCAACCTCTTCAAGAGTTCTGGGTCTGCCATCCTCAAGACCAAAACGAAGCTTGATAACCTCCTCCTCTCTGGGAGTAAGAGTGTGAAGAATGTTACAGAGCTGCTCACGGAGAAGCGAATAGGAAGCGCTGTCAGAGGGATCGGGCGAATCGTTATCCTCAACGAAGTCACCGATACGGCTATCCTCTTCCTCACCGATAGGAGTTTCAAGAGAGACGGGGTCCTGTGCGATCTTCATGATCTCACGAACCTTATCGGCGGTCATACCAAGTGCCTCTGCTACCTCGTCGGTGGTGGGCTCTCTGCCAAGCTCCTGAAGGAGCTGACGGGTCGTTCTGGAAACCTTATGTATGGTTTCAACCATGTGAACGGGAATTCTGATAGTTCTCGCCTGATCTGCGTTAGCTCTTGTAATCGCCTGACGGATCCACCATGTTGCGTAGGTGGAGAACTTATAGCCCTTGCTGTGATCGAACTTCTCAACCGCCTTGATAAGACCAAGGTTACCCTCCTGGATCAGATCAAGGAAATACATACCCTTACCAACGTGGCGCTTTGCGATAGATACAACAAGACGAAGGTTAGCCTCAATAAGCTCGTCCTTTGCCTTCTTATCGCCGAGAGAAATTCTCTCCGCAAGCTCTGCCTCACGCTCGGGAGTAAGAAGCGGGATCTTACCGATCTCCTTAAGATACATACGAACAGGGTCGTCAATAGCAAGTCCTTCCTGCGAGAAGTACTTGTCCATATTCTCTGTCGCATCAAAGTTTCTGGCATCCTGCTCGATTTCCTTGAACTCCTCGTTTTCGAGCTCATCAGGACTAGCGGAATCAATGTCGGTCTGGGAAATCTCGTAATCGATGTCCTCGAGCGCCTTCATTATATCGGAATTACCGATACCGCCATCGCTTTTAGAGTCAATGTACTCATTAACGTCAATCTTGTCTCTGTTCATAATTATCCCTTTCTTTTCTCCTCAAGCAGCTTTGTCAGGCTGTCGAGAGAGCTGTTTTTTTCATTATTCTTTTTGGATACCGCACGCTTCAACCTTTCGATGCTGTCGATAAGTACTGCCTCTCCGTTTTCGCTAAGCTCCATACGTGAGAGCTTCATCTTAGTCATTCTGCCCCGCTCGTCGGGAGTAAAGTGTGCGTCAATATCAAGCTGCGAATCGTCACCGTTAAGATAGGAATCACGAAGATACTCGAAAATCCTGCGGTTAAGCTCGGTTAAGAAATCATCAGCGCTGACAAGCTCGCCCTCAAACACACGCTTGCGGTGCTCGGGGTACATAAGCAGAAGACCAAGCAGAGTTTCCTCGTTTTTCGCAACGGCAGGTGCCTTGATAAAATCGGGATTTACTCTATCGGAGTAACCGATAGCATCCTGCTTTATCTTATTGGACTCCTCCTTGCGACGCTGGTTGTTAGCCCTTGTAATTATTCTTTCAACGTCGGACTTGATGCTCTTTGCATCAACGCCGAACAGCTTTGATATGCTTTGAATATAAATATCTCTTTCTGCCGAGGAATATGTTTCGGAAATAAGTTTTTCGCTCTCGTGAAGAGCCTTTACCTTATCCTGCGGAAGATTGATATCATACCTCGCAAGAATGTTTTCAAGGTTGTAATCAAACTTAGATTTGGACTGGGAAAGCACCTGCTTAAACTTGTCCGCACCAAATTGCTTGATATATTCGTCGGGGTCCTTTGCTCCCGGAACCTTAAGAATGGTTACGTCAAGACCTACCTCTGTAAGCATCTTAACGGCTCTCATAGCCGCCTTCTGCCCTGCCTCGTCGGCATCGTAGGAGATAATAACCTTCTTGGTATATCTGCTCATCATTCTCGCCTGCTCGGAGGTGATGGCGGTACCGAGAGTTGCAACCGCATTCTCAAAGCCTGCGGCGTGCATGGCGATAACATCCATATAGCCCTCGCAGAGAATCAATGAATCCTGACAGTGATGCCTTGCGAAATTAAGAGCAAACAGATTTCTCGACTTTTTAAATACCGGTGTATCCGACGAGTTCTTGTACTTGGGCTTTGAGTCATCCATAACTCGACCGCCAAAGGCGATAACGTTACCCGAAACGTCAATAATCGGGAACATTACCCTGTTTCTGAATGCGTCGTAGTATCTTCCCTTTTCGCTTCTGCCACAAAGGAAGCCTGCAACAAGCTCGTCGTATGTATATCCCTTAGCAAGCATATACTTCGAGAACTGATCGAAGCTGTTAGGCGCAAAGCCAAGACCAAAATGCTTGATTGTTGCTACCGAAAGGCCACGCTTGTCGGTGAAATAGGATAATGCCTCCTTTGCCTCGGGTGAGTCCGAGAAAAGACATCTGTTGAAGTACTTTGCCGCATCAACATTCATCTTGAACATCCGATTTCTGTCGAATTTAGGTTCGTTTGAAATAGGCGTGCGCTCATCCCTTACGATAGTTATTCCGGCACGCTGCGCCAGAAATTCGACCGCATCGGGGTAATCAAGATTCTCACGCTTGCGAATAAATGTTATAGCATCTCCACCCGCTCCGCAGCCGAAGCAATAAAAGCTGTTGTCCTGGGGATATACGGTAAAGGAAGGAGTTTTCTCGCTATGGAAGGGACAAAGTCCACGAAGATTAGAGCCCGCTCTTTTAAGCGATACATAGCTACCAATAAGAGTTTCAATGTCATTTCGCATCAAAACCTGCTCTATTGTTTCCTTTGAGATCAAAAGTCACACCTCCCTTTCCTGAAATTCACTCTAATATACGAATGTTTTGTCAAAAACACTTTTATTTTCGAAAAAAATTTAATAACCGAATTCCTCGCCGATAATTTCCATCTCAGCACGGCCTGCTGTAGCCTCGGTTATAGCTGATTTTAACCCCTCAACCTCGGATTTGATAATTCTGCCCGAAACCCTGACTCCCGTGTCGTAGGATGTGTCCTCGATTCTGAAGCCTCGATCGGAAAGGATCGAGGTTATCCTTCCGTAGTCCGAATAGTTAACCGCTATTTCGAGAGTGGTATAAATATCATATCTGATTATCTCTGCCGCCTCAAGAGCACCGAGAGCTGCAGAGGTATATGCACGGACAAGTCCGCCTGTACCAAGGAGAGTTCCGCCAAAATATCTGGTAACAACTATAACCACGTCGGTACAGCCATTCTTACGAATAATGTCGAGCACCGGCATACCTGCAGTTCCCTGAGGCTCACGGTCGTCGGTAAATCTCATTGCAGAGTTCTCCCTCAGCACATAGGCGTAGACGTGATGACGGGCATCGGGATAGCGCTTCTTTACTGAGTCGATAAATGCAATAGCATCCGCCTCTGTGCTGACAGGCATAGCCATACCGATAAAAACGGATTTTCTGTCCTCGTACTCAAAATGCGAGGGATTTTTTATAGTAATATAGCTTTCCATATCAACACCTTAATTAGAAGTGATATATTTACCGTAAAGTCCTCTGCCACGCTCGTCGAGAATTACCTCAACAGCAATTCCCTCGTCCACGTAGTTTACCTCGGATACGGTATAGCTGTTATAAAGCGCGCTGACAACCGACTGATTGGAGTAAGGAATAAGCAGATTGTACTTCTTTTTGAATCTGTGAATCTCATCCTCGATAATCTGAAGAAGTCTGTCAACACCCTGACCTGTTACACCCGAAATGCAAACAGAATTATCTGCATCGGGAACAGGGATCTCACCCTCAAGCATATCGCATTTATTGTATACGTATATCACAGGCTTATCGGATGCTCCAAGCTCCTCAATAACTCCTCTTGTAACCTCAATATGCTCCATAACCTCGGGATCGTTAACGTCCGAGATAATGAGGAGAATATCCGCATAAACCACCTCGTCAAGCGTAGACTTAAAGGCCTTTACAAGATGATGAGGTAGCTTTCTGATAAATCCAACGGTATCGGTTAAAAGCACACTTTCTCCGCAAGGAAGCTCCAGCTTTCTTGTAGTAGGATCAAGAGTTGCAAAGAGCTTGTCCTCCGAGAGAACGCCTGCGCCTGTAAGATAATTTAAAAGCGTGGATTTACCTGCATTGGTATATCCCACAAGAGCGATCTTTGCAAGGCCGCTTCTATCACGCTGGGCACGCATTACAGCTCTGTTATGCTCCATTTCGGCAATTCGCTTCTCAAGAGCAATAACCTTCTCCTTCATATGACGGCGATCGCTCTCCAGCTTTGTCTCGCCGGGACCACGTGTGCCAATTCCACCGCCAAGACGTGAAAGCTCTGTGCCGTGACCCATAAGTCTGGGTGCGCTGTAACGAAGCTGAGCCAACTCAACCTGCAGCTTACCCTCGCCACTTGTGGCATGGAGTGCAAATATATCAAGAATGAGCATACTACGGTCGATAACACGCACGTCACCGCCTATATCTCCCTCAAGATTTCTGATCTGTGCGGGAGTCAGCTCAAAGTCAAAAATTACAAGCTCAATATCATTGTCAGTGCAAAGCTCGGATATCTCCTTTACTTTACCGCTGCCTATACAGGTACGGGGATCAAAGCTGTCCTTAACCTGAATTACTCTGGCAAAAACGCTGCCACCTGCGGTGTCAAGCAATCTTTCAAGCTCGTCAAGAGATCGCTCGCACTCGGGAACATCGCTACCACGTTCAGCAATTCCCACAATTATTGCTTGGCTTTTTACGATTTCTGAATCCTTCATAAATAAATCCTTTATAAGAAAAAAACCTTATGAATAAAACCCCAATAAGAAACAAAAAGAGCGACGGAAATATCCGAGCGCTCTTTTATGATACATAGATTACTTGTTGTTCTGTGCAGCTGCAAGTCTCTTCTTGAACTTATCGAGACGTCCGCCTGCGTCAACAAACTTCTGCTTACCTGTATAGAAAGGATGGCACTTGGAGCAAATTTCCACGTTCATATCGCCCTTTACAGAGTGGGTCTGAACAGTTGCGCCACATGCACACTTAATGGTAGCCTCTTTG
>JAZSMV010000065.1:0-2176 GCA_045536065.1 Eubacteriales bacterium
TTCTCGCTGCGGCTCGGTCACTCCTCGGGTCTGACAGTCCACCGGGCTGTCATTCAATACCTCGGAGCCGTTCAGCCCTAAAGGGCTTCACTACCCCAATAGGGAAGGCTTAGATTAAGCGAGGGAATTTTGAGATAAAATCGCCGAACACGCCCCGATGGCGTAGTTACCTACGTCGAGTGGAAGTGCTCGGCGATTTTAGCCAAAATTCACCGCTTAAGAGTTCCAGTTGTGGTAAACTGCGTTTACATCATCATCCTCGTTAAACTTGTCAAGCATCTTTTCCATGTTTGCTATGTCTTCTTCGCTTGTAAGCTCAACGTAGGTGGAGGGTACCTTCGCAAGATCGGCGGTGCTGATCTGATAGCCAAGGCCGATTATAGCATCACGAACGGTGTCAAGGTCTGCGGGATCGGTGTAGATCTGATACTCGCCCTCGTCGGACTTGATGTCCTCTGCTCCGCACTCGAGAGCCTCCTCCATGATCTTGTCCTCGTCGATCCCCTCGTCCTCGTCAACGATGGTGATAACACCCTTCTCCTCAAAGAGATAGCCTACGCAGCCATTCTGACCAAGGTTGCCACCGTACTTAGAGAATGCGGCACGAACGTTACCTGCGGTACGGTTACGGTTGTCGGTCTGAGTCTCAACGATGATAGCAACGCCCGAGGGACCGTAGCCCTCGTAGGTGATCTCCTCAAAGTTGATGTCACCGTTGTCGGTGAACTTCTTGATAGTACGCTGAATGTTATCGTTAGGCACGTTGTTTGCCTTTGCCGTTGCGATAAGGTCTCTCAGCTTAGAGTTGTTGTTAGGATCGGGGCCGCCCGCCTTGATAGCAACAGCCATCTCCTTACCGATCTTGGTAAAGATCTTGGCCTTGGCAGCGTCTGCCTTTTCCTTCTTGTGCTTAATGTTGTTCCATTTGGAATGTCCTGACATATTATTCTCCTATTGAATGCAGAATGCAGAATGCAAAATGCAGAATTGTTATTATTTTTAAATCTTTTCGGGCGACTGTCCTCATCCACCGCCAAGGGCGGTCCCCCTTCTCGCTGCGGCTCGGTCACTCCTCGGGTCTGACAGTCCACCGGGCTGTCATTCAATACCTCGGAGCCGTTCAGCCCTAAAGGGCTTCACTACCCCAACAGGGAAGGCTTTAAATCTTCTCGGGGCTCTGTAAGCAAATAAGATGCAGAGCTGTGCGAAGGATCTGATTGGTTGCTCTGGTAAGAGCGATGCGGCTCTCACGGAGAGATGCGTCCTCGCAATTTACGATGCTGCACTCGTGATAGAAGCGGTTAAATGCAGCGCAGAGATCGAGAATGTATCTTGTGATAACAGAGGGCTCGTAATCTGCGATAGCAGAATTAACTCGCTCGGGGAAGATGGAAAGCGTCTTTGCAAGCTCTACCTCAAGCTGGTCAAGAGCAGCCTCGGTCATAGCCTTACCGCTGTCGCCTGCCTTCTCAAGAATGGAGCAGGTACGGGCGTAGGTGTACTGTGCGTAGGGGCCTGTGTTACCGTCGAAGGAGAGTGCGTCCTCCATAATGAAGTTGATGTCACGCATACGGTTGTTGGAGAGGTAGTGGAATACCACGGCACCAACGCCAACCTTCTCTGCAATAGCCTGACACTCTGCCTCGTCGGAATGCTTGTCCTTTGCGATCTCCTTAACTCTTGCGATTGCCTCGGCAAAGAGATCCTTAAGGAGAATAACGTTACCGGTTCGGGTAGCAAGCTTTGCGCCGTTTACAGACACGGTGCCGTAGGGAACGTGAACGAGCCGGTCATACCAATCGTAGCCCATAAGCTCAACAACCTTGAACCACTGCGCAAAGTGAGGCGACTGCTGTGCGGCAGTAACGTAGATCGCCTTGTCGAAGTTATACTCGCCCTTACGGTATACTGCGGCGGCGATGTCACGGGTGGGATAAAGGGTGGAGCCGTCACGCTTTAAAATAAGGCAGATAGGCATATTCCACTGATCGAGATTTACGATAGATGCGCCGTCGTCGATCTCAAGAAGTCCCATATCACGAAGCTTCTGCACCTGGGCAGGCATCTTGTCGGTATAGAAGGACTCGCCCTTATAGCTGTCGAACTCGATGCCGAGGAGCTTATACGTCCTCTGATATTCCTCGAGCGAGACGTCGACGAACCAACGCCAGAGAGC
>JAZSMV010000040.1:0-7094 GCA_045536065.1 Eubacteriales bacterium
CCCTCCTTAGCCTCGATAGCCTGGTGAAGACCGTCGTTGTAGCGACGTCCGGGCATAAGACGGCCTGTGAATGCGTCAACGATAAGAACACTGCCGTCCTTAACGATATAGTCCACCTCGTTCTTCATAACGCCGTGAGCCTTGATAGCGATATTAACGTGATGATAGATGCTTGTGTTCTCTGGATCGGAGAGGTTTTCAATACCGAAGAACTTCTCGGCCTTTGCGATACCGTGCTGAGTGAGAACGGCGGTTCTGGCCTTCTCGTCTACGATAAAGTCCTCGTCGTAAACGTCAAGATCCTGCTTTGCATCAACCTCCTTGATAACGAAGCGGGACATAGTTCTTACAAGTCTGTCCGCCATAGCGTAAAGGTCGGTGGACTTGGAGCCCTGACCCGAAATGATAAGGGGAGTTCTCGCCTCGTCGATAAGGATAGAGTCCACCTCGTCTATGATTGCAAAATTATGGCCTCTCTGTACCATTCTCTCCTTGTAAACAACCATATTGTCACGGAGATAGTCGAAGCCGAGCTCGTTGTTGGTACAGTAGGTAATATCTGCAGCATAAGCCGCCTTCTTTTCAAGATGCTTCTGACCGTGAACGATAAGTCCTGTGGTCAGACCGAGGAAGCCGTAAACACGGCCCATCTCGTCGGAGTCACGCTTTGCAAGGTAATCGTTAACAGTAACGATATGAACGCCCTTGCCGGTAAGCGCATTAAGATATGCGGGCAGGGTAGCAACAAGTGTCTTACCCTCACCGGTCTTCATCTCTGCAATACGACCCTGGTGGAGAAGAATACCGCCTATAAGCTGAACACGGAAGGGACGCTTGCCGAGAACTCTCTCGTCAGCCTCTCTTACAAGTGCAAAAGCCTCGGGAAGAATATCGTCAAGAGTCTTGCCATCTGCAAGATCACCCTTAAGCTTATCTGTATATGCCTTCATTTCGCTGTCGGTCATTGCACGGAACTTGTCGGCAAGACCCTCGATAGCGTCTACAAGAGGCATAATTCTCTTTATCTGCTTTTCGCTGTAGCTTTTAAAAAGCGAGCTGAAAATACCCATTTTCAAAATTCCTTTCGTAAAGATAACATATTTAACCAATTTATTATAGCACATAAAAACAAAAAAATAAAGGCTAATTTGTAAAAATATTATATTTTATTGCATTTATCCAAGCTTTATGGTACAATAAAAGAAAAAACGGTATTGAAAATGAAAGAAATAAACGTAGTATTGATGTGTCCCGAGATCCCGCAGAATACGGGGAATATATCCCGTACCTGCGCTGTGACAGGGGCGAGATTACATATAATCAAGCCTATCGGCTTTGAGATCTCCGACCGCACCTTAAAGCGTGCGGGTCTTGATTATTGGGATAAGCTTGACGTGACCTATTATGAAAATTACGAGGATTTTCTCAGGCAGAACGAGGGTGCAGATATGTATTTCTTTTCTGCCCACGGTAAGAATTCTCATACGGATATTGACTATCCGGACGGTGTCTTTCTTGTTTTCGGCAGAGAATCGGTGGGGCTTCCGAGGGAGATAGTTGAAGCGAATTTTGACAAAAGCGTGCGTATTCCGATGCGCAAAACACTCCGTTGCCTTAATCTGTCAAACTCGGTGGCTATAGCCGTTTACGAGGTGCTGAGGCAAAATGATTTTGGAGGACTTGAATGATGAAAAAGGCTTTTGGCAAGATTTTGAAGATTTTAATCTTTGTTATGGCAATATTCGTCGGTATTCCTATCGGCCTTACCGTTGGTAAAATGCTTGGTGAGGGAATCGATGGAGGCAGATCGCTCTTAGAGCTGATTTTAGCTCTTTTGATTGCATACTATGTAAATATCATAGTCCACGAGGGCGGTCATCTCGTATTCGGTCTTATCTGCGGCTACCGATTCTGCTCATTCCGTGTCTTCAGCTTTATGCTGATTCGTCAGGAGGGAAGAATGAGGCTTCGCCGCTTCAAGCTTATGGGTACGGGCGGTCAGTGTCTTATGATTCCCCCGAAGGAAAAGGAGAGCAAGGCGTCTATCCTGCTATATAACCTTGGCGGCGTTATCTTTAATATCCTGTTCGCAATTATCTGCATAACCTTCGGCATATTGATTCCTAAGGTACCTCTGCTCACCGACGTCCTTATGTTCAGTGGATTTTTATCTGTTTTTGGTGCTATCACAAACGGCATTCCTCTTAACGTTGGCGGAATTGCCAACGACGGTATGAATGCACTTCATCTGTCGAAAAATCCCGATGCAGCCGAGGCATTCCGCAAGACACTTCTCATCAATGCGGCGCAGACCGAGGGCATGAGAACATCGGATATGCCTGAGGAATGGTTTACTCTCCCCGAGGGTGCCGATATGCAGAACGTCCATTGCGCATCCCTTAAGGTTTTTGCCGCTTCAAGACCGCTTGACAGAGGCGATACATTGACTGCAGAGCAGCAGATAACCCAGCTTTTAAACAGTAAGGACAACATCATCGGCCTGCACAGAAATCTTCTCACCTGCGACCTGATCTGCTGTAAATGGCTTAACGGCTCGGAGGTGGAGCTGAAGAAATATATGACCCCTGAGCTTGACAAAACAATGAAGTCAATGCGAACCTATCCGCAGATAATCCGCACTCAGTATTTTATCGCTCTTTTCGATAAAAAAGATGAAAAGGGAGCCGAGGCTATACGCAAGGACTTCGATAAATTGACACGCAATTTCCCCTATAAGCAGGAGCTTGACAGTGAGCGTGCGTTTATGGACAAAGCACTGAAAGGGTTTAAAAACGAAATATAAAGCAGGGCAGAACTACCAAATGAAGTATACTAATATACATAAAGCAACCTTTCGCTCAAGGCCTAACCGCTTTATTGCGGAGTGCATGCTTGAGGGTGAGCAGGTGACCGTTCTCGTTAAGAATACAGGCAGGTGCCGTGAGCTTCTTATCCCCGGCGTGACCGTATATCTTGAGGAGCCGTCAGGCCGTGAGCGAAAGACGAAGTACGATCTTGTAGCTGTGGAAAAGCAGCTTCCGGGCGGCAACACTCTCCTTATCAATATGGACTCCCAGGCGCCTAACGAGGCAGCGGCAGAGTTTCTTCGCTCGGGTGTTATTTTTCCTGATGCGACGAGCATTCGCCGTGAGGTGACAAAGGGTAATTCCAGATTTGACTTTTTGATAGAGCAGGGAGAAAAAAACACCTATCTTGAGGTCAAGGGCTGTACTCTTGAAAATGACGGCATTGCCTCTTTTCCCGACGCTCCTACCGAGCGTGGAGTGAAGCATATCGAGGAGCTTATCGCTCTGAAAAACGAGGGCTACGGCGCAGCGATTCTCTTCATAATTCAGATGAAGGGCATAACCGAGTTTCGTCCTAATGACAGTACTCACCGAGCCTTTGGCGACGCACTTCGCCGAGCGAGAGCGGCAGGAGTTGACGTCCTCGCCTACGATTGCATCATCACTCCCGACACAATGACCGTTGATCAACCCATAGAGGTAAAACTATGATAAGTATAATGTTTGTATGCCACGGCAACATCTGCCGCAGTCCTATGGCAGAATTTGTTTTCCGTGATATGATTAAAAAGCGTGGTCTTGAAAGCAGGATCACCGTCCAGTCAAGCGCCACCAGCACCGAGGAGATCGGCAATGACACCCACCGTGGCACAAAGGCGATACTCACCAAATACTCCATACCCTTTTCTCGCCGTGAGGCAGTTCAGCTGACCCGCTCGGATTACGGAAAATACGATCTTTTCGTGGGTATGGACAGCTATAATATCCGCAATATGCTCCGTATTTTCGGCTCTGATCCCGACGGAAAGGTTATCAAGCTTCTCGACCTTACCGACCGAGGCGGCGACGTGGCTGATCCTTGGTACACAGGCAACTTTGAGGCAACCTACCGTGACGTGACCGAGGGCTGCGAGGCGCTTATAGAGAAATTGAACAAATAAAAAAACAGCCCCGAGTCAAAAAGCTCGGGGCTTTAATATTAAAGGTTATAATACTTATCAAACTCAGCAGGATGAGGAATCTTAGACATCTCAGAGCACTCAGCTCTTTTGGTCTTGATAAAGTTACAAAGCAGCTCCTCGGGAAATACGCCGCCTACGGTGAGGTAGTCGTGATCAGCCTCAAGAGCATCAAGAGCAGCATCAAGAGAGGTGGGCAGACCCTTAAGCTTTGCCTTCTCCTCGTTGGAGAGGTGGAAGAGGTTGAAGTCATAGGGACCCCAGCCCTCCTTGTGAGGATCGATCTTATTCTTAATACCGTCAAGACCTGCCATAAGGATAGCCGCATAGCAGAAGTAGGGGTTACAGGTAGCGTCGGGATTACGAAGCTCAAAGCGGCGCTTGTCGGGGCTCTTTGCATATGCGGGAATTCTGATGACCGCAGATCTGTTAGAGGTAGCGTAGCCAACGGTTACGGGAGCCTCAAAGCCGGGAACAAGTCTCTTGAAGGAGTTTGTAGAGGGGTTAGTGATCGCACAGAGAGATGCGATATGCTTCAAAATACCGCCCATGAAGTAGTGCGCAGTCTCGGAGAGATGAGCATAGCCGTTATCGTCGGAGAATACAGGCTCGCCATCCTTGAAGAGAAGCATGTGTACGTGCATACCGCTGCCTGCCTCGCCGTATATAGGCTTGGGCATAAAGGTTGCGCTCTTGCCGTACTTAAGAGCGGTGTTGTGAATGATGTATTTGATCATCATGGTCGCATCAGCCATGTGAACCACCTCGCCAAGCTGAGGCTCGATCTCGAACTGACCGCTTGCCGCAACCTCGGGATGATGATAGTTGATCTCAATACCTGCATCCAGCATGTGCAGACACATCTCGCTTCTGCACTCGTAGGAAATATCGAAGGGCTTTGCAATGTGATAATTCTTCTGCTTGGGAACGATAACGCCGTGACCCTCAACTGCGCTGTTCCAGTAGGACTGCTTTGCGTCCATCGAAACACCGATAGAGTTGCCGCTTACCTCCCAGCCAATATCGTCGAAGAGATAGAACTCGAACTCGGGCAGGATCTTCATCTCATCTGCCACGCCGCTCTCCTTCATATACTCAACAGCCGCCTTGATGATGTTACGGGGATACTGGGGAAGGGGACGGTTCTTGGGATAATCAATGATCATCGCATTACCCGTCATAGACAGGGTAGGAATATCGCAGAAGGGATCGATAAGAGCAGTATCGGGATCGGGAATAAATACCATATCGCTCTTTTCAACAACCGCATAACCGTAGTTAGATGCGTCAAAGCCGATACCGTAGGTCATAACCTCCTCGGAAAAGTTGTCCGCAGGAATGGTTACATGACGGTACTGACCGTTAATGTCGACCATCTTAAAGTCGACCATTTTAATACCGTTTTCCTTAATAAGTGCCAGAATGTCCTGAACGCTTTTAGCCATTTTAAAACCTCTTTCTATATGTTTACTGTGTTTTTATCCATAACTAATTCATTATACCATAAACAAAACTAATTTGCAAGAGGTAAAAAGCAAATCCCCATTACATCACCGAAACTGCGAGCACCTCTCGACTTAAAAGCCTTCCCCAGCGAAGCGTGTTGGGGAAGGTGGATTGCGAAGCAAGACGGATGAGGCGAATCCACAAAAGAAAAGGGTGACAACTATCAGTTGCCACCCTCAAAAATATTAATAATAAGTCACCGTACCACTCTTTGTGATCTCACCGTCTGTGCAGTATACAGTGTATTCGCCTGTTCCGTTGTCCCAATCAAGTCTCTTTTCTATTACGTTCCACTGTGCAACAGTGCCGTTAAAGTTAATACTTGTAAGCGAGTCGCAATCAAAGAATACACCATAACAAATATTGGTCACAGAGTCTGGAATAGTAATGCTTGTAAGCGAGGTGCAATATTCGAATGCACCATTACCAATACTCGTCACCGAGTCGGGGATAGTAATGCTTGTAAGTGCTGAGCAATTATAGAATGCATACGCACCAATACTGTTCACCGAGTCGGGGATAGTAACGCTTGTAAGTGATTTGCAATCATAGAATGTATTAATGCCAATAATGGTCACCGAGTCGGGGATAGTTATATTTGTAAGCGATTTGCAATACATGAAAGCTCCATTACCAATACCGGTCACCGAGTTGGGGATAGTAATACCTGTAAGTGAGGAGCACTCATGAAATGCATGATCTCCAATTTTAGTCACCGAGTTGGGGATAGTAATACTTGTAAGCGAGTCGCAAGTATAAAAGGCCCATTCACCAATACTGGTCACAAAATCGGGGATAGTAAATGATGTATTTGGTTTACCTTTTGTATAATGTATCAGTGTTGCTCCGTCTTTACTGTATAGATTTCCATCAATTGATTTGTAATAATTATTATTCTTATTTACTTCTATGCTTATAAGCGAGTCGCAATATACAAATGCCCATTCACCAATACTGTTCACCGAGTCACCAATAGTAATGCTTGCTAGCGAGCCGCAAGAAGCAAATGCTTGAATACCAATACTTGTTACCGAATCGGGGATAGTAATACTTGTGAGCGAGTCGCAAGAAGCGAATGCTTCCACCCCAATACTAGTCACCGAGTCGGGGATAGTAATTTTTGTAAGTGAGTTGCAATTAAAGAACGCCCAATCATCAATACTGGTCACCGAGTTGGGGATAGTAATACTTGAAAGCGAATAGCACCCAGAGAATGCATACTCTCCAATATTAGTCACCGAGTCGGGTATAATTATGCTTGTAATCTTAGTGCGAAACTCAAATGCATGATAACCAATTCTACTCACAGGAAGTCCGTTATAAATACTAGGTATTACGATATTTGTATCTGTACAACTACCGATTCCCGAAACATAATAGCTGGTACCGTCGGAATTGAGCTTAAATTCCAACCCGCTTGAAGCTACGAGAGAATAATATTCCTCTATTAAATATGTTCCGCAGACAGTACATTCCGTATGCCTTAAGCCCTGTTCATCAAGAGTAGCCTGCTTATCGATTATCCAATCGCTTTCGGTATGTTCCTTTGTGGGGGTTACAGTCTGTGCAATCAGAACCTCGCCGCATACAGAGCAGTGCTTGC
>JAZSMV010000023.1:0-33052 GCA_045536065.1 Eubacteriales bacterium
CAGGTTACGGTAGTGCTACCTGCAGTAGTACAGGTTGCATCTACGGTAGTAGTTGTGGTGTTTGTATGAGGACAGTTTTCGGGGTCAACTGTATGACAAACAGTACACTCGCCGTCTACGAAATTATGTCCTGCCGCCGCAGTTTCATTACCCTTGTAGGAATTGCTACATACGGTACAGGTATAGGTTGTATAACCTCCTGCAGTACAGCTGGGAGCAGTTACTACAGAGCTGTAACTATGGCTATTAGTCGCAGGAATGGTGGTTGTAGAAATCACCTTGCTACAGTCGTTACATCTTACGATAGTGCTGCCTGCAGTGCCGCATGTTGCGGGAGTGGTTGTTGTGGTAGTGTTGGTATGCGCACAGTCGGATACGTTACCCGAGATAGAGCCGTCGCCGCCGTTACCGGAGGTGATCTTAACACCGCCTGCGGAAATAACAGAGCTTACATAGCTGTCAAGCTCGGTCTTCATTTCGGGAATCAGATCGTAGTTAGAGTCCTCGGTAGCATCGTCGAAGTCCCAGATGAAGTCACCGCCATTTACACGGCCTGCGTACTTCTGAACTGTGAGCATTGCCTGCTCGGCGCTCTCAAGCTCGTAGCTGTAAGCTGTGTACTTGGAATTGACGATAACACAGTCATAGCTGGAAGCGCTCCAGGAGGTTGCGCCCTGAATACCATCTACGTTAGGAATCCAGCTGCCAGCGCCGGTAACGTAATCCATATAGGATGTAAGTGTACCGGGATTTTCGCCCGACATGGTATTAACACCCTCGTCAGAACCCTTTGTAGAAATGAGCATAGGATTCTTGGTGTTGCGGAAGTAGTTACCCTCGGAAATTACTTCTGCGTTATACGCACAACCGATACCGTACTTGGAAACGCCGTCGTAGTAGTTGTTGTAAACGTGAACGGTTGCAACACGTACTCTGGGATGACGGGAGTCGGAGTGGTCGTACCAGTTGTGGTGGTATGTGATGTTATCCGATGTATCGGAGGTAGAGCCACCCTGGAGGTTGGATTTACCTGTATCCCAGAAGTGGTTGAAGGAGTGAGTGATATATTCGGACTTCTTGGTATCAAGAGCACCGTCGCCCTTTGCCTGGTCGGCGTCACCGCCAGCCTCACCGTAGAAGAAGTCGCAGTTATGAACCCAGATATGGTCACAGGTCTGCTGGATACCGATGCTGTCGCCCTCGTTACTGCCGCAGTTCATAACAGCAAGGTTACGGATCTCAACGTTAGAGGAGTTCTTAAGACGGATACCAAAGCCGTTGATGGTGGCATCCTCGCCGATACCCTCAAGAGTGATACCAACGCTGTTACCGTTGTTATCTATAAGAAGGTCGCCCTTGTCAAATCCTGCTCCGCTGCCCGAAGGAGTGGTAATATTACCGATGAAGCGGATACAGAGGGGAGTAGTCATAGTCTTAATGGTGCTTGCCGCAAGGATGTTGGCAAGACCTGTAACGGTATTACCGCCAATAGTAGCAGAAACGCTGTCCTTATTATCATTGGTGATATAAACAACTACCGCATTATCCTTAAGGGTACCGTCATCGTTGTATGCGCCGCTGGAGGTGGAAACGGTCTGACCGCCCTTGAGAGAAGAGCCCGAAACAAAGCCGTAACCGCTTCTGATATGAGCAGTAACGGTAAGCGCATCGCCTTCGGAGAGCTCAAGAGCTGCGCCAATCTGCTCGGCACCGCCTACGGTAGGCACAACCTTCATTACGTAAGAGCCTGCCTTAAGGCCGAGAGCATCAGCTCTCCAACGGTTGCCGGGATACTCACGGACGAGCATGTCGTCGATCTTAGTCCAGTCTGCATCGTTTACATTCTTAACGTAAACGTGATAGAATTCTGCGCCGTCAACGGCTTCCCATTCAACGTAAGCAGATTCAAGCCAGCCGCCCTGATCGAGGAACTCGGACTTAACCGCATTACAGTTATCACGGGTACATTCGCCATTGCTGTTGTAGCTATGACCGAGAGCGGGGGTGATAACGGCGCTACAAATCGTACAGGTCTGTGCAGAGGTACAGGTTGCGTCTGCGCCTGCGGTGTGACCGGTAGCATTGATGAAATCACGCTGAGCAACACGGCCGCATGCGTTACATGTGTAGATGGTATAACCGCCTTCGGTACAAGTGGGATTGATTGTATCGCCCTTGGTTTCGTTGGTATGCTGACAGCTTTCAGCGTCAAAAAGACCGCAAACGGTACATTTACCGTTGTTACCGTAGTTATGACTGAGAGCGGGAATATTGGTAGAAGAAACAATAGCGCTACAGTCGTCACAGGTTACGGTAGTGCTACCTGCAGTAGTACAGGTTGCAGCCACGGTAGATGTGGTGGTGTTGGTATGCTGGCAGACAGAGCCTGCAGGAGCATATACCATATAGAAGAGGTTCATTGTGTCAGCTTTGGTAATCGTGTGATTGCCCGCTGCAACGTCAACGGTGATAACACCGTTAGAACCTGTAACCTTTGTACCGTCAATCTTGATATTAGCAGAGGATTCAACAAATACCAGAGTGAGAGTACCGTCGGAAGGAGCATTAAAGCTTATATTAGTAGAGGACTCCATCTTAAGACATTGGGTAAGATTCAGTCCCTCGTAGGTGGTTGAGCCCTTGCTGGTGGAGAGGTTACCTGTAATAGTATAGAATGTGGAAGTCTTTCCACTTTCGGTGAAGTTATGCACATAGCCCTGGGATGCAAGATCCTCAGCTCCGCAACGGGTACAAGTGCCGTTAACGTAGTTGTGACCGAGCGCCGCAGTAACGGTTTCGCCACATACGGTACAGGTCTGGGCTGTGGTACAGGTTGCAGCTACGCCGCCTGTGTGAGCCAGCTTTGCAATTGTAGAGCCCTTCTGGGTTACGGTCTGACAGATGTTACAGAACGTATCGCCGGTGTAACCCTCTGCAGAGCAGGTGGCGCTCTTCTGATTCTGAACAACAGTGTCATCGTGAGCACAGCTTGCGGGGTCTACCGCACCACAGCTGGTACAGGTTCCGCCCGAGTAGCTATGTCCGAGCGCTGCAGTAACGGTTTCGCCACATACGGTACAGATCTGCGCTGTGATACAGGTTGCAGCCGAACCTGCGGTATGACCCTTTGCATCGGTAGCATTGGTCTGGCGTTCTGCGCCACAAGTACAAGTCTGGATGGTATAACCGCCCTCGGTACAGGTGGGAGCAACAACCTTGGAGTTGGTCCAAACGTGGTCGTTTTCACCGTGAACGATAACCGCCTCGATGGAAAGAGAAGCAACCTTTGCTTCCTTGAACTTAGCAGAGCCTACGTCATAGCCGGAGGACTGAATGAAGTAGTAGCCTGCAGGAAGATTCTCAGCGCTGCCGCTACCGGTGATGACAGCTACGCCCGCCTCGTTGCAGAGAACGGGAAGATATGTACCCGAAACAGCAGTCATAGAGATATTAACCGTTCTGTCAACGTAGAATACGATATCGCAGCCGTTTGCAGTTCCGCCTACGGTAAGAGAATCGGCATTGAACTTAGAAACGTTAAAGACAATGTTATCAACGGTTCCGTTCGATGCAACGTAGGTCTTGGTAAGCGACTGGCTGTAGGGAAGCACAACTGCATTTGCAGGCTTGCGATCGTCGGGAATCACAGAGATATCAACGTCCTCGGGAGAGATGATATCTTCCTTCTGTGAGCCCGCATACGCCATGATCTCAGCCTTCATCGCTGCATGGTCTTCCTGAATGATGTAATCGTTTGCAGGAATGTAGGAGAGCGAAGAATTGGTGTCAAAGTTTGCGTATGCGTTGCTTGTAGAAACTGTCTGGCTCTTATCGGTTACAATTGTTGCGTTATTGTCACCGGTACAGCTGGTAAAGACGTCGTTGTAACTCTTTACTGCGCCGGAATCCACGGTCACAGGGTTCTTACAGTTGATGAACATATTATACTCAGAGAAAATATAGCAATTTGCTCTGGGGTTCATAGCGTAAGAGGTCTGTCCCTCGTAGATACAGTTATAAATATGCATATTGGCATTACGGCCGAGAGGACCACGGGATTCGCAGTTCTTCCAGTAGTTGTGATGCCAGGTAATATGGTACTGCAGCGATGTATCGGAGGAACCAACGAGGTTGGTCTTGTGATAACCCTCGTAGTAGCAGTAGCTCATGGTCATATAATTACCACGCTTGAAGTCGCAGGCACCGTCACCGCCGCTCTTGTCACTTTCAGCAGGGCTGGAGATCGAGGGAGCGTAGAAGGAGCAGTTATGTATCCAGCAACGCTCAACGGGAGCAGTAAGGGTAGAGCCCTCCTGCTGACCCTCCATACCGATACAGTCCTCGGGTACGTTTACGAAGCTAAGGTTTCTTACCTCAAAGCTACGACCGTAGCCTGCATTATAGTCGGCTGTCTGACAGATAAAGTGAAGACCCCAGCCGTTGATCTCGGCATCATGGCCGATACCCTCGATGGTGATATCCTTACCTCCAGACATACGAGCCATAAAGCCGTTGTCGCCTACGCTTCCGCCGTAATCGACAGAGTCGTATGCAGTAAGACCGTCGATCTCGGAGGTAGCAGAGCTGAGGTTAGTGCTGCTGGCACCCTTAACGCTACCTATAATACGGATAACCAGGGGAGTGCCGTCAGCCGCCAGCTTACGGAGAATATCCTGGTTGCTGTTTGCCTTGCCGCCCTTGGAGTTCACGCCGCCGCCTACGTCCATACCGGTAGAGCCAAGAATGTTACCGATACCTGTAACGGTTGTGCCGTCCTTACTTGTTACGGAAACAGTGTTCTTGTTCTCATTGGTAACGTAGAGAACGATTGCATTTTCCTTAAGCGTACCGTCGTCATTGTATGCACCTACACCTGCGGTGTAATTAAAGTGTGCATAGCCGGAACGGTCGTACTCAAGCACCTCAATACCGCCCTGGGTAAGTGTGCCCGAGCTTGTGTTGACGGTCAACGTATACGTGCCCGCCTTGAGTCCGGGGATGTCGATTCGCACAACGCCGTCCTCATCACGCACGAGATACTCAAGATCCTGACCGGTCAGGCTGCCTGACATGGGTCCTGAGTAAGAAACGCCTGTAACCTGACTGTCACTGACGCCGCTTATCGTCGCCGTTATGGTTTCAAACCAACCGTCTACACTGGTAAAGCTACCTGCGGCAGCTGCACCGGTAGTAAACACGGCAACACTTGAGATCACTAGCATAAGGGTAAGCACTGCGCTTACGATTTTCCTTTGCAATGTCTTCATGATTTGTCCTCTTTTCTTGAGAATTTTATATATATTAATAAAAAAATATACATCACCAAAATATTACCATACATTGTAAAATAAGTCAATAATAATATTAAAAGAAATTAAAAGTTTGTCACAAATGCACAAACACGAATATAAATAATGTAGCATAACCACAAGAGAAAACTCCTTCGCCACTCATTTTGCGGCTTTGTTTGTGAATATTGTTACTAAAGTAACAAAAATGCGATACTCCCCATACACTCCCAATACACCCTCATAAAACCACACAATCTCTCCGACCGGACCCGTCAAGCCGGGAATCCTTTTTCTCCCAGATAAGAGGGCAGGGAAGATCCTTTTTCCATTTCCGACTGAAAAGGCAAAAAAACCACTCTGTTTGAGCAGCAAAAAACGGCAAAAAAATACCTATGATTTTTTAAAAAACCAACACAAAATCCTCTCGATGCTTTTTACAATATCTTCGGGTTTTGCTCTCGAAAATCTGCCAAAAAGACAACTATAATTTACAAAATAGCACTATTTAGACCGATTTTTGCGAAAAAACACGAATTTTGCTTTTTGAAAATCTGATTAAAATAATCCGGTTTTGAGGTGAAAATTTAAGCTTTTTCGTGGGGTGATTTTTGTTTGCCAAGGCCCTGCTTTTTAGCGTTTTCCCGGCTGCCTTTCGGTCACCCTGATTGCACTTTTTCTGCGTCGCTACTTACAAACGGTAAGACAGAGCTTCTTCTTGCGCTTTTTTTCGGAAATTAGCACTTTTAGACAAAAACCTAAAGCACTTTTCGTCAGGTTGAGCATATTATTTTATTATTTTGTCTTTTAATACTTGAAAATCAAATTTTGCTGTGTTATGCTGAATTTATGAATAAAAAAATATTTAGGAGGTCTATATGGATTTCTCATGGATTCTTCTGGCGCTGTTCCTGGTTGCTCTGATCAGGGGTGTGTCGAAGTCGCTCACAAGATCGATGCTTAAGAACTGCTTAAGACTCGGCTCTGTTGTAGTTGCCTTCCTTATCACCTTCGGTCTCCAGCTTGGCGGCGTATTCCAGAACGTTGTTTCGGCTATCACCGGACTTATTAACCTTTCGGCAATGCTTCCCGGACTTGAGGGCGCAACCGCACTCATCAATGCTCTTGCAAGCACCATTGCCGGACCCATTTTCTTTGTAATTGTATTCTTCCTGCTCCTTTGGATACTGAGAGTGATCATTCACTTCGTTCTTAAGGCTGTGGAAAAGCCCGGCAAGGCTACTCCCATAGAGCAGAAGGCGGCAGAGCCTGCAGCTGTTGAGGCTCCTGTTCAGCCCGAGCCCACTCCCGAGGGAGAGTCCGCACCCGTAGAGCCTGTCCCCGAGGCAGAGCAGCACGCAGAGTGTGAGGCAGAGAGCGACGAGCTTAACCTTCCCGCAGAGCCCGAGGCTCACGAGGGCGAGGAGCCCGCAGAGTGTGAGGCTGGCGAGAGCGAAGAGCCCGCACCCGAAAATGTAGCTCCCGAGGCAGAGGTTGCTCCCGAAGCAGCTCCCGAGGCAGCATACGAGGCAACCGCAGAGCCCCAGCCTGCTCCCGAGGTAACGCCCGCACCCGTAGAGCCTGCACCCGCACCCGAAAAGCCCAAGAAAAAGAAGAAGGGCCTTTATCCCGAGTGCGCTTGGAAGAGAATTGTTTCTATCGCAACAGGTGCCATCAGCGGACTTCTCGTGCTTGCAGTATTCCTTATGCCTCTGTTCTACTATATGAGCATTGCATCCAGCATCACTCACGCACTTGATGGCTCCGACGCAGAGGACAGCCAGATCTATCAGGTTGTCGAGGTTGTTGACGACTACGTTGTTGAGCCCTATGAGACCAGCTTCGTATTCACCTTCTACGACATCACCGGCGTTGAGACTCTTCTTAACTACACCACCAAGGCAGGCGGTAAGATCCAGCTTGACAATGGCGATACCGCATACGCAGACGACGTTCTTAAGAGCCTTCTCTTCCACGGTGTAAGAGCCGCAGCTCAGGTTACCTCCCTCGAGTCCGAGTGTCCCACCGTCCGTGCAGACGTTGAGGAGATTGTATCCGATCCCGTTATTTCCTCTATCGTTGCCGATCTTGCAATGTCGCTTATCGACGACGTAGAGCTTGAGCCCACCGAAGAGGGCGATCTTATGGGCGAGCTTATTGCAGATTTCGTTGATTATTATAAGAATGCCGATAAGGAAACCATTCAGAAGGATCTTTCCTCTCTCGGCTCGGCAGTAGGCGTGCTTGCAGAGGAGAAGGTTCTCCTTGAGCTTGTAGGCGGCAATGCCGATCTCAGCACTATGCTTGAGGATGAGGAGACCCTTGGCAACGTAGTTGAGGCTATTTCGGGTCTTTCCGCATTCGGTCCTACCATCGAGGGCGCATTTGAGCTTGGCGTAGAGATCCTTGGCGATACCCTTCAGATCCCTGCAGACGACTCCGAGGCATACGAGATCTTTATGGATGACCTCACCGAGCAGATGATCAAGGACACAAACACCAA
This sequence comes from Eubacteriales bacterium, assembly GCA_045536065.1. GTDB lineage: Bacteria > Bacillota > Clostridia > Oscillospirales > CAG-272 > UBA1740. Next base: position 7,792 of record JAZSMV010000023.1, read on the forward strand.
GTTTAATCTTTCCACTATTCAGAACTTCGTTTATTTCACCGAGAAGAACGGTGTTAAGGCAATCTCCGGTAACGGTGTAAGCGGCTATTCTCAGTTCAAGGCTTATCTTGATCATTGGCAGAAGGTACAGTCCGCCTTTGCACACGCATCCGAGGATAAGTCCTACGGTTACTTCACTATGGTAATCAACGGCAACACCTACATATACGACAGCGAGAGCAAGTATATCGTTATTTACGATGAAACAAATCCCGAGCTTTATGCAAAGTATAAGGATAAGGTTTCTCCCCTTGCAGGTCTTATCAACGCACTTGCACTTCGTTCCTCCACTACCCAGATCTCCCGTGACGATCTTTACACCATTCTTACAAACTACGTAAATTCTGCAAACGATCCTGTGGGCGTAGAGCTTGCTGGCAGAATTCTCGATAAGGATAACTTCGTTTCTAACGCAGTTACCGTAGAAAAGATGGTTGCGTCCACCGACTTTGATGGCTGGACCGAGGAGGAAAAGGCAAATGACAGCCGTCTTTGCGTAGATATCATTATGGACCTTCTCGGTATTATGGATTCTCTTGCAGACCTTGAGAATTCCGACGGTATCGAGGGTGCTACCGATCTTGTAGATCAGTTTGTAGTGCTCGGCGAGACTATGGATACCATGAAGCAGACCAGCTGTATCAATAAGCTTCCTCCTCTTCTTATGGAGGCACTTGTAAAGCACGATATGCTTTCCACCTATATCAAGCCCTCTACTGCGCACCAGATCAACAACATAGTAGAGAACAACGACAGAACCTATGCTGATGCTATGACTCAGATCGCAGGCATCATCAGGTTCGCAATTTCAATGTCTTCGGGGGTAAATTAAATGGTTAAGTTTTTAATTAATCTTGCATCCTTCGTTGTATGCGTTGGTATTCTCGCCTTTGGCGGATACCAGACCGTTCAGCAGAATAATTTTAATGAAATGATGGAGGAAATGGATAAGGCTCTTGCCAGCGGACCCATTCTTCCCGAAAATCCCGATCAGGGCGGTGACATCGATCCCGAGAATCCCGATCAGGGCGGTAGCAGCACTCCCGAGAATCCCGACCAGGGCGGTAGCAGCACTCCCGAAAATCCCGATCAGGGTGGCAGCAGCACTCCCGAGAATCCCGATCAGGGCGGTAGCAGCACTCCCGAGAATCCCGATCAGGGCGGCAGCAGCACTCCCGAGAATCCCGACCAGGGCGGTAGCAGCACTCCCGAAAATCCCGATCAGGGCGGCAGCGACACTCCCGTAGAACCCGATCAGGGTGGTAGCGGTACTCCCGAGAATCCCGGTGAAGATTCCGAGAACCCCGAGAATCCCGAGAACCCCGAGAACCCCGACCAGGGCGGCAACGAGGGTGGCAACACTCCCTCCTCTCCCACACTTTCCACCGACGACGCAATGAATGCCTTCGGCAACCTTTACGACAACAGCGACCCCGCCTTCAATGACGTTAACAGAGAGCTGTTCGTTGGTATGGTATCCGGCTTCTTCGGTTCTTCGAACAGCGGCTCGGGTAACACTCCCGAGGAGCCTGAGGTTCCCGAGGATCCCGATGACAGCAATATCTACGACGATAACTTCAGCACCGACTTCAACCCCGACGAATTCGTGCCTGATGAAGAGCCTGAGGAGGACAGCGGCGAAACTCAGCTTGAGGACGTTATCGTTGACATAGCAGGTACCTACTACGAGAATCTTCAGAACGAGATCCAGAACAATCAGCAGGCTAACCAGGGCGCAACCGCCGAGGAGCAGCAGGCTGCGAGAGATGAGTTCGTTCAGAAGGAGGCAGAGGCCTTTGCAGGTCTTATCAACGTGGTAACCAAGCCTGAGGAGACCTCCGACGAGGATCTTGTTCAGTCTGTTGATGCAGTGCTTAACTCCAACGTATGTCTTGATACCGTTACCAACTCTATCGGCGGTAACGAGGAGCTTAACCAGACCGTACAGGATGCTACCGCAAACATCAACGAGGAGACCAAGGCGGAGATCGAGAACAAGATCAATGCGGCTCTTGAGGCAAATCCCGAGAAGGAGCAGCAGTACAACGACCTTGCTAACCTCTTCGGCATCACTCTCGGTCGCGCACAGACCCCCGAGATCCCCGGTGACGTTGATATTCCCGAGGACTTCAATCCCGAGGATTACGTATAATTTAGCCACCAATAACCTAAAGCGAACACGCCTGAAGCCATATAAATCTGTGCTTTTCGCAAAATTCTCGCTTGCAAAGTCCACATTTCAAATGCGGTCGAGTAAAATCGGCCGCATTTTTTCGCATTTACTCGGCTTTTCCTTGACAAAAAGCGGTTAAAATAGTAAAATATAGCTAGAAAAAAACGTGAGGAGAGAAAAAATGAACTTTATCTTTGATCTTTACGGCACTCTTATCGACGTCTGGACCGACGAGGACAGAGAGGAGCTTTGGGAGGGTGTCGCATCCCTTCTCGGCGATGGCGAGGAGAGGGCTGATGCGGTCAGACTTGAATATAAAAAGCGCTGTCACAGAGCCAAGATGGGCGAATATCACGAGATAGATCTCTTAAAGATTTTTGAGGATATGCTACAAGCTCGCTCGGTGAACAAAAACGTGGCACAGCCTCTTGCCTCGGAGTTCCGCAGGCTCTCTATGGTAAGGCTCTCCCGCTTTGACGGTGTATATGAGATGCTTACCGATCTTAAGGCGGCAGGGGGCAGGGTATATCTCCTCTCCAATGCCCAGAGCTGCTTTACTCTCGAGGAGCTTCGCACCACCGAGCTTTACGACCTCTTCGACGGCATAATCATTTCCTCCGACGTGGGTGTGAAAAAGCCCGCCAAGGAGATTTTTGACATAGCCTTTGACCGCTTCTCCATAAGCCCCGAGGACTCTATATATGTGGGCAACGATATGCGTGACGATATTCTCGGTGCAAGTGGGGCAGGGCTTAAGACCCTTTATATCCACACCGAGCAGTCGGGCAGCTATGAGGGACTTGATATTCCGTCCCCCACCTTCGTAGTGAGCGATCACAGCGAGATGAGAGAGAGGCTGCTCTCGCTTATTAAGTAAAGCCCCCTTGACAAAGGGCCTATAAAATGTTAAAATATTATATTAGTATTTTCTTTTGAAAGGATATAGATCCAAATGGAAAGAGATCAAATATATAACTTTTCCGCCAGCCCCTCAATGCTACCTCTCGAGGTGCTGGAGCAGGCACAGGCGGAGATGATTTCCTATAGAGATACAGGTCTTTCTGTTCTTGAGCTGGAGAAGAGATCTTCCGAGTATCTTGAGATACTCCGTGAGGCAGAGGAGTCGCTTCGACGCCTTATGAACATTCCCGCAAACTATAAGATACTCTTCCTTCAGGGCGACGTATCGGCACAGCATGCGGCTATTCCTATGAACCTGCTCTCCTCTCATCAGTGCGCAGACTATATCGTGTCGGGTCAGCTCTCAAAGAAGGCCTGCGACGAGGCGAAGAAGTACGGCGATATTGTTATTGCCGCATCCTCGGGCGGCTCAACTCCCCCCTACTCAACCGTTCCCATGACAAAGGGCAGTGACTTCCGTCCCGACGCAGACTACGTGCATATCTGCTACAACAACCCTATCTACGGCACGAAGTTTTATCACATTCCCGAGACGGGAAACATTCCTCTCGTCTGCGATATGACCTCCTGCTTCTGCTCCGAGCCTATTGATATTACCAAGTTCGGACTTGTATATGCGGATGCGTCCATCAACGTATGCTCCAGAGGTATGACGGTGGTTATCGTGCGTAACGACCTTATCGGCTCTGCCCGTAAGGACACCCCCTCCACCCTTGACTATAAGCATCTTGTTGAGGCAGGCCCCTCGGGCAACACCGCTCCTATATGGAACGTCTATATTGCGATGCTTGTGTTCAAGTGGATGCTCTCGGTGGGCGGTCTTGAGGAGATGAAGCGCCGTAATGAGAAAAAGGCAAGCCTAATCTACGATTTCTTTGACGGCTCGGGACAGTCCTACTACACCTCTCCCGTGGACAAAAAGTGCCGCAGTATGATGAACGTGTCATTCGTAATCGGCGACGGCGAGCTGGATAAAAAATTCATAAGCGAGGCAGAGGAAGAGGGCCTTCTCAACCTTGAAGCCGACGTAAGTGTAGGCGGAATGTGCGCTTCACTTTACAATTCGATGCCTTACGAGGGCGCAGAGCGCCTTGTAGAGTTTATGAAGGAGTTTATGAAGAATAATCCTAAACTCCAAAGATAATCCTACGGAATGCCACATTTGGCAACACCGCTTATCTTTCGGCAAATCATTTTTATAAAATAAAGACCTGTCTTATGGCAGGTCTTTTTGCTTTTCATATTGACTTTTTATTTGTGCGGTGGTATAATAAGATGAAATAATATGAGAAAACTGAAAAAAGGACTAATAGATGTACTACATTACACTTGATTTAGAGTGGAATCAGGCCTATGCGCAAAAGGCCCTTGCAGTACAGCGCCGACTTGCCTGCCGTCTGCGTGGCGAGGTAATTCAGATCGGTGCGGTCAAGATGGACTCACGAATGAACATCTGCGGCTCTTATCAGATCATTGTAAAGCCACAGCATTTCAAAAAGCTCCATCGCCACGTTTCCTCTCTTACAGGCATTACCCAGGAGCAGATAGATATGGGTACGCCTCTGCCCGAGGCAGCCGAGAGGTTTAAGAAGTGGTGCGGCAAGGACTTCTGCTTTCTCACCTGGGGCCCTGACGATATCCCTATGCTGAAGGAGAACTTCAACGTTCACGGCTTAAAGTCAGAATGGCTTGACAGGGTCTATGACCTGCAGGTGATCTTCGGCAAGCAGACCGACGATTCCTCAAAGCAGCGCTCGCTTGAATATGCTATGGACCACTTCGGTCTTGAACAGCATCTGCCTGCTCACGATGCGCTGAACGACGCTTATTTTACCGCCCTTGTGGCAAGGGAGCTTAACGTCCCCGAGGGAGTTAAGACCTACTCATCCGTCCGTGGCGAGTTCCTTGAGGACTCGGTTATCGGTGATGCCGATGCAGGCGGCGACGGATACGTTACCATTGACGAGATGCTTGACGATTCTATTGTCAAGGCACCCCTCTGTCCTCTTTGCAAGAAGGAGATGCGCCAGGAGAACAAGATCCTCCACTCCAAGGGACAGAAATACAGCATACACTTCGCCTGCAAGAAGCACGGCGATATGCTTCTTTCTCTTAAATTACATAGAAACTTTAACGACACCTGGCGTGCAAGACGCACTATAAGACAGGCAGACGACACCGTCCTTTCGGAATACAGAGAGGGACTTGAGAAGGCGAGCCTCCGCCATAAGATGCTTAAGAGAAGAAAGCCGAAATCAAAAAGACGCACCGAGCCTGCGTCCAAATAAAAAAAGAACCGCTACCGACTAAAAGTCAACCGTAGCGGCTCTTTTTTTGTCTTCCCCTTGAGGGTAGCGAAGCGGCCTGAGGGTGTTAGAAAACAACACAGTGCGTTGTTTTCCCCCGAAGGTGCCCGAGCCGCAGCGAGTAGCGAAGCAAGACGGATGAGGTGGAAATGAATTCAGAATGCAGAATTGTATCATTCCGTAGGGGCGACCATTGGTCGTCCGCTTGATGAGGTGTAATTGTCGATATACGCCCTTACGTGATGATCGATATTAGCCTTCCCCAAGATAGGGATTGCGAAGCAAGACGGAGGATGATGAGTTATTTTTTATTATTAGCTTCGTCCTTCTTCTTATCCACCACACGCAGAACGATAGCGGCGCCAAGGCAAACCACCGTCACAACGGCGAAGGATATCCAATCCACCTCGGCAAGACCGGAGAGGATAAAATCACCCGTTTCGGCATCTTGGATCTCGGAGAATACAAGCACTGTATCCACGATAATAGCCGCAAAGACAGCAAGGCCGGAGAGCAGCTTCAGAAGGTCGATATTTCCGTCCGAGCTTACACGCCTTGCTCTTGTGGGAACCTCCCTTGAGAAGTCGATGGCAGAGCAGATGTAGTAGGTTGCCGCCACCAGAACGATAGTTTCGGGGATCATATAGGTCGCATTATAGCCGAAAGAGTAGGCAAGAACTGCGCCGCTTGGGATTTCGAACGCCGCCCAGGCGGTAAAGCCGGATACCACGTGGCAGATATACCTTACGATAGAGGCTGTAAGTGCGCCAAGGGTCATAGCCTTGCGATAGTCCATTTTCTTACGGAAGAAGCCGGTGATACCGAAGGCGGAGTAGGCTACCACGTAGTCAAGCAGCGCAAGAACCAGGATAGAGTACCAGGTGGTAAGGGGCAGGTATGAGAAGTTCTCAAGACCGAGCAGCAGCTGTATCACCGAGGCGGTGAGAGCCGCACCCATACCGAACTTGGGACCGTGACGGTAGGCATAAATAACGATAGGCAGCATCTGCGCAAAGGTTACCGAGCCGCCGTAGGGCATATCGATAAGCTTCAGCATTGCCAGAACTGTGGAGAGGGCGATCATAATACCCGCCTCGCACAGTGCGAGAGTGTTTTTCTTCATTTTATTTACCTCCTTGAAGGCCAAATGAAGCAAGGCCAAAAAAATACCGCACAGACGTAACATCCGCGCGGTAAATTGGCTAAATTTAGCTATCCATTCTTCCTACGACGGCATTATCCGTATCAGGTTAAAGGGTTTGACGCGAGGCATCATCTCAGCAGCTGCGAGATTAAGCAAAGCATCATCTCAGCAAACGCACCCCTGATGTATATTCTGTTCGGTTCGTGATAATTATATCACTTTGTTTCTGCTTTGTCAATAGCAATTCTGCATTCTGAATTCTGCATTCTGCATTCTGCATTCTGCATTTATCTATCCAGCATAGTATCAATGGCCTTCATTACACCAAGCTTTCCGTAGTCGTATGTAAGTCCACCCTGCATATAAGCGGTATAAGGCGGAGTGATAGGTCCGTCGCAGGAAAGCTCGTTGGTAGCGCCTGTGATAAAGGTACCTGCCGCCATGATCTCGGGATGAGGATAGCCGGGCATATCGCCGGGCTCGGGAATACAGTAAGCCTCAACGGGCGAGCCCATCTGAATACCCTTGCAGAACTTGATAAGCTTGTCTGCCGAGTGGAGATTTACCGTCTGCACAATATCTGTGCGCTTCTCGTCGTATCTGGGGTCAACCTCCTCAAAGCCCGCAAGCTCAAGCATTCTCGCCGCAAATACCATAGATTTGAGGGTAGAAGCCACGCAGGCAGGAGCCATAAAGAAGCCCTTGTAGAAGGATGCAAGCTGATTGAAGTTTGCGCCCAGATCCTTGCCAATGCAGGGAGCGGTCAGTCTTTCGGCAATATCCTCGATAGTCGCCTTTGTTCCCACGCAGTATGCGCCCGAAACCGCAAAGCCCGCTCCAAGATTCTTCATCATAGAGCCGACGAAAACGTCAGCACCAACGTCGGTGGGTTCTCTGTCCTCGGTAAACTCGCCGTAGCAGTTGTCCACCATAATCACGGTGTCGGGAGATACCTCCTTGATAGCCTTTACCGCACGCTCGATCTGTTCAATGGTAAGGCTCTTACGCTGAGCATAGCCACGGCTACGCTGAATTGCCGCCACCTTTACGAAGTCCTTCTGTAATCTCTCCTTGATCGCCTCAAGGTCAAAGTCGCCGTTCTTAAGGTCAATCTCGTCATACTTCACGCCGTAGGACATAAGCGAGTTGCGACTGCCACCTGCGGTGCCGATAACCGTCTGCAGGGTGTCGTAGGGAGTGCCCGTCACGTAGAGCAGGGTATCGCCGGGCTTACAGAGTGCGCCGAGAGTCACCCACAGAGCGTGAGTTCCCGACATAAGCTGGGGACGTACGAGAGCATCTTCTGCGCCGAAAACCTTGGCGTAGATTTCCTCAAGCTTGTCTCTTCCCGAGTCGGTAAAGCCATAGCCCGTAACCTCGATAAAATCGGCAGTTGACACCTTACATTCCTGGAAGGCGGAAAGCACCTTTGCAGAGCAAATAAGGGCGTTTTCTTCGATTTTTGCAAATATTTCTTTACAATCTGCCTCTGCTTTTCTCGCAAGAGTGGCAGTTTCGTCGCTGATTTTGTAACCGTAATACATAATTTTTCCTCTATTTTATTTGGTCTAAAACTTCTAAAAAATCTAAAATATTCGTGATAGTAAAGTCGGGAATTACATCGGAATATTCATTGCCGAAAATGTTAAAATGACAGCTTTTTATCCCCGCATTGATGCCGCCCTTGACGTCGCTTGACAGACTGTCGCCAAGGATGATCGCCTCGTCCTTGTTAAAGCCCTCGATCTCCTTAAAGCAGGCATCAAAATACTCCTTTGAGGGCTTTGCACAGCCCAGCTCGTAGGAGATGAATATTTTCTCAAAATACTTACCGATTCCCGAGTCGGCAATTCTCGGATACTGTACGTTGGGGGAGCCGTTCGTCGTCATAAACAGACGGTATTTTCCGCTGTCATAGAGCCTGTCCAGCAGCTCCTTCGCCCCGGGGATAAAGTCGTGCTCCTCGGACAGCAGCCTTTGGTAGAGGTTCTGTACCTCGGTGGCAGAGGCATCCATCCCGAACTCCGAGAACAGCATCTCAAATCTGCCGCAGAGCACCTGGTGGAGCGTCTTTTCTCCACGCTCAAGACCTCGCCAGCAGCTAACGTTTATCTCCATATACCGCCTAAGCATCTGCTCGTTTATTGGAATATTCAGTTCTTTAAATGTTCTCTCGATAGCACACAGCTCGCCCTTATGAAAGTCAAGCAGGGTGTTATCAAGGTCAAGAAAGATAAATTTTATCATAAAATACTCCATTTGTTCTAACTTTACTATTTTATCACATATAACATACAAAATCAAGACTTAACACAAAAAAAGAAAACCGAGCAAAGCTTACCTTTTGAAGCGATGTGTTTGATATATTTATTACACCGATATTCTTGTTGAAAATTATTGTTTTACTAAAAAAGGGAGCCGAAGCTCCCTTTGTTTGTTTTTATTCTGTGCGTCTCCAGTAATATTGAGCGTCGTAAGTTGAGGTTAAATATTCGGCTGCTGTCGCCGGATTTTCAAGATCGGCAGACGGGATACTATCTCCGATTATCGTAGTCGGGTCAACAACACGCAACCAGCCGTTAGTATTTTCAAAATTAACCTCTGTTAGAGAACGGCAACCGCCGAATGCATTATAATCAATTTCGGTTACAGAATTGGGGATTGTTATGCTCTTCAGTGAGATGCAATTAACAAATGCGACCTCTGCAATCCTTTCAACCGAATTGCCTATGATCACTTCTGAAAGCAAACGGCAGTTTTCGAATGCGGCATATCCAATACTTAGCACAGAATCCGGAATGGTTATAGTCTTTAACGCAGTGCAATTACTGAACGCTCTAGCATCAATCCTTGTTACAGAATCCGGGATGGTTATGATCTCCAGCGCAGTACAATTTCCGAATGCCATATAACCAATATCTGTTACAGAATTAGGAATTGATACACCTCTAAGCGATTTGCAATCTTCAAAAGCACCGTAAGATATAATTTTGGTTGTATCCGGTATTTGGTAAGACATAATATTTTTATTTATAATCTCCAACAAAATCAAATACGGATTATCATCGTTGCCGATATAATAAGCATTGTTGTACTCGGTGTATTCCAGAGAGCTGCATTGTAAAAAAACATCGGCGCCAAAAGTCACCACAGAGTCGGGAATTGATATGTTTTTGAGCGATTCGCAGAACGAAAATGCACTGCTGCCTATACTTTCAACCGAATTTCCTAAAGTTACGGTTTTAAGCGAGGTGCAATAGCAAAAAGCTTTATCACCAACGTAAGTAACAGAGTCGGGGATTAATATGCCTTCAAGAGATAGGCACCAAGAGAAGGCGTCCTTTCCTATGCTTATCAATGAATCGGGAAGACCGACAGTCGTGATAAAATTACATTCCTCAAAAGCAGAATCGCCTATGCTTGTTACCGGTAATCCACGGTAAACGGGAGGAATGATTATAATGCTTTCTTCACAGCTACCAACACTTGTTACCTCATAGCAGGTTCCGTCGTCGCTTAACGTAAATACAAGCCCTTCGGAATAGTAATTCATCGGAATTGTTTCATACTCGATATATCCGCACTCGCACCTTTTCTCTTTTACACCTTCTTCGGTCTCCGAAGGAACCTTTATAATCGTCAGGGCGTCAAATTTGTGAGTATGTCCACTGGTAAATGCTCCGTCGGTAAATCTGACAAGATAATTCTCCATGCTTAGATCCCAAGCGTAAGATCTTGATATGTCATACCACTGTTTTTGAGTTCCTGCATAGTCTATGGAAACGAATCGGTCACCCGGACTTGTATATATTGAGCTGCCTATGATTTCAACGCTTTGCGGAATGGGTATGCTTTTCAAATGGTAGCATACACCAAACGCCCAGTCATCAATGATTTTTACAGTTTCCGGCAGTGTAATAGATTCTAAAGATTGACAGGCATAAAAAGCTCTGTCTCCAATGACTTCAACTCCATAAGGCACGTCGATATTAACTATTCCGGTTCCTGAAAGGGCCTGATCTCCAATAATTTTCAAGCTGTCGGGCAAAACGACTTTTTTGAGATTTTCAGCATCCCCAAACGCTCCTTTTGCCAATTCAACAACACCGTCCGGAACCACATATTTATCATCCTCCTTGGCCGCAGGATATCGAATAAGCGTTGTGCCATCTTTAGAATATAAAACACCGTCAATTACTTTGAAAAACTCGTTCCCTTCGGATACCGATATGCTTTTTAGATTTAATGCCTGATCAAGCGGGAATCCGTTGTGGTGAACAAGAAGCTTTGTGTCTTTATGAATTCCCAAGCTTGTGCCGTATCTGTTTTGCAAACCTGCCAGCAATACGTAAGGATTTTCCGAATTTCCGAGGTACAAACCGTTTTCGTATTTGTTATATTGCAGGGATGATGTTTCTTCAAAAGCCCGATTTCCTACATAGGTCAACGAATTGGGAAGCTCAACAGATTTCAGCGATTTGCAGTATGCAAAGCAAAGTTCTCCTATGCTTTCTAAACTGTCAGATAATGTGACGCTTTCCAATTTGTCACACCAGTAAAAAACATTTGTATCCAAATGAGTTACGTTCTTACCCATAACAACCTTTTTAAGATTATTACAGCTGGCAAAGGCCCGTGAGCCAATCAACAGAACACTATCCGGAATAACAACGCTTTCGATTTTATCGTTGTTACTTGCAGCGTCCCAGGCTATTGACGTCACGGCATATCCGTCGTAATAGGATGGAATAACAATATTTTTATCATTGCAGCTGTAGAACGAGGTTACGACACCGTTGGTTATATTCACTCCCTTAGATCCCTCTACATAAGGACAGGAAAGCATAACCTTGTTGCAATCGTGACAGAAAACGGTTACCGTATCATCCTCAACAGTGGTTTCTGTGTTATGATCGAGACGGTCTGCCATTCTCCATGTGCTGCCCGACTCACCGCAAAGGCATTTCTTGTATTCATAGCCTACCGAAATACACGTGGGCTCAATATAGGTTTCCCACTCGGCATCGGGAGCGCTGGTGTGCTGCGGCGTGAATTCGATACGTTCGACTTTTCCGCATTTATCGCATATTTTAATTGATTCTCCCGGGTTGAAGCAATTTTCTTCGGTAATGTCAATGCGCTCGCCCCATTGATGGGAACAATTTTTACCCCAGTTTTTGTAATTTGGATCGTCGTGATCGGTGTTATTATCCCACCCATCGTTCTTGTTGACGCCATTCCATCCGTCTTTGTTTCCTCTGTAATACAGGGTAATATACAGGGGGCAGTCAGCAAAGCACTCGTCACCTAAATATGCCAGTGATTCGGGCAAAAGAATACCGTAGAGCTTGGTGCAATTCTTAAAAGCATTTTTCTCAATACTCGAAACGCCTTCGGGAATATTGATAAGCTGTAATTCTGCGCAATTTTCAAATGCGCCCAGTCCAATATAAGTTAAACTGTTGGGAAGAAGAATTCCTGTTATAGTATAGTTATCCTTGAATGCCTCTGCTCCGATTATCGTGACACCGTCTGGAACAACAACCATAGAATCTGTGCAACTGCCTAAACCGAGCAGTACGCCGTCCTGTATATCAAGTCCCTTTGATACAGGATATGTGGCAACGATTTCCTCGCACACGCATACAACCTGGACATCAGTATCGGTATACTTGAATGTCCAATCGTGCCAGCTGTGCTCGTGTCCGTTGTTGAAAATGAAATCTATCACTTCCCAAACTCCACACGATGAGAGCAAAAGCGTGCTCATTAGCATAATAACTACCAGAAAAAGCGATGTTATTTTCTTCATATCTTTGTCCCTTCCGTTTTTTTGCTGATATAGTATAAAAATTATATCATTATGTAAGAAAAAAGTCAATACAGCAGTAAATATATGCTCTTAAATATAGAAAACCGAGCATTACACTCGGCTTTCTATGATAATCTTTAAGAGAGTATCGCCCTGTCGTTTGAGAAATCGTCGCCGCTTGCGTCGCTGAACATCTGGAGCAGATCCTCAACGGTGAGATTTTTCTTTTCCTCGCCCGAGACGTCGATGATAACACGCCCCTCGTGGAGCATTATCAGTCGGTTGCCGTGGGTGATGGCGTCACGCATATTGTGGGTGATCATAAGGGTAGTCAGGTTGTTCTCCTTAACTATCCTGTCGGTGATCTCAAGCACCTTTGCCGCCGTCTTGGGATCCAGCGCAGCCGTATGCTCGTCAAGGAGAAGGATCTTCGGCTTTTTCACAGTCGCCATAAGCAGAGTTACCGCCTGTCTCTGTCCGCCCGACAGAAGTCCAACCTTAGAGGAAAGTCTGTCCTCAAGTCCAAGCTCCAGAGTAGCGAGCAGCTTTTTGTAGCGCTCTCTGTCTGCTCTTGTGCAGCCCCATTTTAGTCTGCGTCTTGTGCCTCTGCGATCTGCGATAGACAGGTTTTCGGCGATCTCCATATCGGGCGCCGTGCCCTTCATAGGATCCTGGAACACACGGCCGAGATATGCCGCTCTCTTGTGCTCGGGAATGTTGGTAACGTCGATGCCGTCGATCTCGATGCGACCCTCATCGGGCTTCCATACGCCGCAGATTGCGTTAAGCAGAGTGCTTTTACCTGCGCCGTTGCCGCCGATAACGGTTACAAAATCGCCCTCGTTTATAGTGAGAGTAAGGCCGTTCAGTGCCTTCTTCTCGTTTATCGTTCCGGGCATAAAGGTCTTGTGAAGATTGGTTATTTTAAGCATTCTCTCCACCTCCCTCTGCCTGTTTTGGCTCAGCGCTCTTTTTCGTCTTGTTAAAATATCTGCTCTTGATGTAGGGCAGGGCAAGGAATACTGCAACCAGAACAGCCGACAGCATCTTAAGCAGGTCGGTGTCGAAGCCAAGCACGATAACCAGGTTGTAAACAAGATAATAAACTATTGAGCCGCCAACAACTCCGATAAGCGAAACCACGAAGTTGGGCTTTATCTTCAGCGAAACCGACAGACCGATAATGATAGCCGCAAGGCCGATAACGATAGCGCCACGACCCATATTAATATCTGCAAAGCCCTGATACTGAGCAAGCAGAGCGCCCGACAGAGCGATAATTCCGTTGGAGATAGCAAGGCCAAGCACCTTGTTAAGACCAACGTTTACGCCCTGGGCACGGCTCATAGCCTCGTTGTCGCCTGTGGACTTTAAGGTAAGGCCGATCTCGGTGTAGAAGAAGAGGAAGAGTCCGACGATAACGATAGCGCAGAAGATCACTCCCACGATGATCGCCTCAAGGTTGTTGACCGAGGAGAGAAGCACGTCGAACTTCCTTTTATTAATGGTAAGGTTTGAGCCGCCGAGAATTTTCAGGTTGACCGACCAGAGAATAAGCTGGGTCAGAATACCTGCAAGGATCGGCGGAATGCCCATCGCCGTATGGAAAAGACCTGTGATAGCACCTGCCACAGCGCCTGCAACGAAGGCGGCAAGGATACATAGATACAGATTTACTCCATTGGTGAGAAGGGTAACGAAAACACATCCGCCGGTACAGATAGAGCCGTCAACGGTCAGATCGGCGATGTCGAGAATTTTATAAGAGATGTAAAGACCGATTGCAAACAGTCCCCATATAAGTCCCTGCGCAAGAGCGCCGGGAAGTGCGTTTAAAAAGCTCATTTTTACTCCAAAAGTGCGTATTTATTCTGCCTCGGTGCCGGGGATAACAACGTATCCCGCAGCCTTCAGCGCCTCAACGTCGATGCCGAGATTGAGGCAGGCTCTCTCGTTGTACTTCTTAACGGGAGAAGCGTCATAGGCGATCTCCATAGTGGAAACATCCTCCTTACCGAGCAGGATCTTAGCCGCCATCTCGCCTGTCTTTCTGCCTATGTTCTCATAGCTGATAGCAAGGGTAGCATAGCCACAGCCCTTGCAGGTGTCCTGCTCGCCTGCGAACACGGGCATCTTCTTCTCCTCGCAAACGTTGTTTATAATCTCGGTATTGCTTGCGGCGGTATTGTCGGTGGGAACGTAGATTGCGTCACAGTTGTTTGCCGCATTTACGGTAATGCCCTGGAGATCGTTGGAATCGGTGAACTTGTAGTGAGTAGAGCTGATACCCTTGCCCGAGAGATAAGCCTCAACCACCTCAACCTGATACTTGGAGTTAGGCTCGGAGGAGCAGTAAAGCAGACCAACCGTGTCGCCCGACTTAAGACCAAGGGTGTCGATCATCATCTGAGCCTGCTCCTCAAGGGGAGCGAGGTCGGAGGTGCCGGAGATATTGCCGCCTACAACGCCGTCAAAGCCGTCGATGTCGAGAGCAACGCCGTACTCGGTGATAGATGTGCCGAGGATCGGAATGGTAAGGGTAGCGTTGGATGCCGCCTGAAGCGCCGCAGTTGCGTTAGCCATAATAAGATCCACGTCGCTTGCAATAAAGGTGTTTACGATAGTGGTACAGGTGTTGGAATCGCCCTGTGCATTCTGATATTTAAACTCAACGGTACGACCCTCCTTGGCAAGCTCCTCGGTGAGAGCATCCTTAAAGCCTTTGGTAGCCGCATCAAGAGCATCGTGGGGAGCCAGCTGAACGATGCCGACAACGTAATGCTCCTTATCGGGATCTACCTTGATCTTATCCTGGTCATCTCCGCCGCAGGAAGCGAGGGTCAGACAAAGACCGAGGGTCAGTGTGAGTGTGAGAAGTAACGAAATAATTTTTTTCATTTTGGTTTTCCTCCAAATATTTTTAACTTGCGCAGAAAATGCGCTTATTATTCAAAAAATAAAAATCCCCGCATCCTGATATGGATGCAGGGACGTAAAAAAACATACGTGGTACCACTCTGCTTCACCGTTTTCTCACGAAAACAGCCTTATCGGGTGCCAACACACCCTCGGCGATATAACGGTCGCACCCGGTATTGCCTACACACCATAAGCTTTCAGCAAACGGCTTGCAAAGTGAATTCGCCAACGCAGGGTCACTGTCTTACACCACCCGACAGCTCTCTATGCACCGACACGTAGGTTACTACTCTTTGCTCAAACGCCTTTAAAAAATAAAAGATAGGTCTATTTTAGCAGAAAGCGAGAATTTTGTCAATATGTTTTTACAAAAAAATGACAATTTGTCCGCTACCACTACCAAAAAACAGCCCACCTAGGTAGGGTGAGCTGCCATTTTTCGTTAAAGGGAATTTATTTTTCCCCCTCATGCTTTTTGAATTGCTCGATAATTAATGCCTTAAGTCTGTCGCTCATAACGGCAGAAGACTCAATATGTACCTTGTTTTTTCCAAGAAATAAAGTAAGCGAATCTCTGTTCTTTCTCAGGGCCGTTATTTGATCAAAACGGTAGATTTTCTTGTTGCCTAGGAAGGTGGAATACTGAAATTCCTCGTCGGAAAGCACGTATATCCGCTGATTTTTATAGCAGAGAAGTATTCCGATAAAGCAGAGGAGAAATACTCCGCCCAGGACGAGATAGAACCATTCCTTCGTGTTGATATATATTGCCACAAGGACGAATACGAAGATAAAAGACGCACCGGCAAGGCCTAACGAGTGGTTTGACAGATGCATATCAGCACGCTCTGCCTCCTCGTCCACGCCGAGTAGCCTAGTGATAAGGGCTGCTATAAGCCTGAATATCGTTTTCATTTTATTTTTCCTTCTTTTTTACAAGACTTAAGGTCTGCTTTAAGGCCGATTCCTTGCTGACACCTGCAAGGCGAAGCTTATGAGCGAATGCAAGATACTCCGAAAAATCCTTTCCCGGCTTAACTCCCGCCGCCACAAGATCCTCACCCTTCACGTAGGGGCGTGACATATATTCACGGTAGGTGGCAAGTCGCTCTCTGAAAAATTCGTTATGGGAGATATATTCACTTGGCGAGATCTTGCCAAGGCCGTCTGCGATAGCAAGGCAGAGCAGTCCCTCAGGATCCACCGTCTCGTCAAGCATCTTGTTAGTGGACTTTACCGATGAATTCGCCGCCGCCAGAACGTTAGGCTTCATGTGATACTCCGCCATATTCAGAACGTATTTTATAAGCTCACGCTCGTTTGTCAGTCGCTCTAAAAATCTCTTTATGATAGGCAGACCAAGGGTTTCGTGCTGATAGGCGTGGATCTCGCCGTCGATCACCTCTGTCGCCACCGCCTTGCCGAAATCGTGAGTCAGCGCCGAGAGCATAAAGCTCATCTGATCTGCCGCATAACCCTTCAGCCTTGCCGCCTGATCCAGCACCATCATCGTATGCACCCACACGTCGCCCTCTGAGTGAAATCTGGGGTTCTGCTCAATGCCGATAAGCGCTTCAAGCTCGGGGAACCATACCGACAGATGCTCCATCTCACGAAGCAGCTCGAAGAATATGGATGGCTTTTCCGCCTTGATAAGAGCCTTCTCCATCTCCGCCATAACACGCTCTCTTGCAAGAGTGGAAATATCCATACTGCGACAGAGCTCCTTGGTCTCGGGAGCGATTTCGAAGTTAAATCTTGCGGCAAACTGTGCGCCACGAAGCACACGGAGAGGGTCCTCTATGAAGCTGTCGGGGGAAATATGCCTGATTATACCACGCTCAAGGTCCTCACGACCGCCGAAATGGTCGATTATCTCGCCGTCCAGCACGTCCTGCATCATTGCGTTTATGGTAAAATCACGGCGCATCGCCGCCTTGTAGCTGCCGATATTCGGGTCAACGAAAACGTCGAAGTCCCGATGTCCTCTGCCACGGTTCTTCTCGGTTCGGGGCATGGCAATATCGAGAGAATAGCCACGCAGACCGAAAATTCCAAAGCTCTCGCCAATATCCAGCCTCTCGCCCAGCGAATCGAGTATTTCCTTGAGAGCGCTCGGTGTCAGACCGTGGATCTCGATGTCAATATCCTTGCCTGTATCACCGCAGATAAGGTCACGGACGTAGCCGCCCACAAAATAGGCGCATCCGCCTGCATCCTTTACCCGTTCGGCGATCCTTTTCGCCATTTCCATATCGCAAAGCGCCACCTCCGACACCTCCTCTCGCTCATTTTTCTTTATTATAGCATAAAGATTTTCAAAGTGCAATAGCATGAAATTTAAAAATAAAAAAGGCTGCCACGTGTGACAGCCTTTTTATACCGCTTATCGCTCGATGCAAATTAATCGCAGCAGGGATCATCCTTTACTACAGGTGCCTCGTCGGGCGCAGGGGGAGTAACGTCGCCAAGACCCGAGGTTTCGGAGAACATAACGTTAGCCTTGGTCATCTCCACAGCGTCGGTGGGAATAATGATCTTGGACGCCTTGCCGTTGGACATAGCAACGAGAGCCTCGTACTTCTTGATCTCAAGAACAGCCGAGTCAGCGCCAGCCTCCTTCAGTGCACGGAGACCGTCAGCCTCTGCCTTCTTTGCCAGGAAGATAGCCTTCGCCTCACCCTCTGCACGGGCAATTCTCGCATCTCTTTCACCCTCTGCCGCAAGGATCATAGCCTGCTTATCACCCTCTGCACGGGTAATAGCCGCCGCCTTGTGACCCTCTGCCTGAAGCAGTGTTTCTCTACGGTCACGCTCTGCCTTCATCTGCTTTTCCATTGCATTCTGGATCTCGGTGGGAGGAATAATGTTCTTAAGCTCAACACGGTTAACCTTGATACCCCACTTATCGGTGGCTTCGTCAAGGATCTCGGTCATCTTTGCGTTAATGGTGTCACGGGAGGTAAGGGTGCCGTCAAGCTCAAGCTCACCAACCAGGTTACGAAGGGTGGTCGCCGCCAGGTTTGCGAGAGCGGAAATGGGGTTGACCGCACCGTAAGCATAAAGCTTGGCATCATAAATAGAGTAGTAGATAACGGTGTCTATCTGCATAGTAACGTTATCCTTGGTGATAACAGGCTGGGGAGGAGAGTCAAGCACCTGCTCCTTGATGGTAACCTTGTTAGCGATTCTCTCGATGAGAGGAATCTTGAAGTGCAGACCTGCCTTCCAGGTGGTTTTGTACTTACCGAGAAGCTCGATAACGTACTCATAGGTCTGGGGAACGACCTTGATACAGGCGCTAAGTATTGCAACGATAGCAGCCAATACTAAAGCAATAATAACGTAAGGCATAAAAAAATCTCCTTTTTAATATATTTTCTCCTATAATTTTTATTTTATTACAGTTGAACTATCTTTAGTGTAGCACATTTTTCAGAAAAGTGCAATACTCATACGAAAAAATATACATTTGCTTTGAAAAAAAGAAAAACGCAGCGGCAAAACCACTGCGTTTTTTATGTTGTTTGTACTTTTTATGCCTCGGGCTTCATGGTAGGGAACAACAATACATCCCTGATGGAAGCCGAATCAGTCAGAAGCATTACAAGTCTGTCAACGCCGAAGCCAAGGCCGCCTGTGGGAGGCATACCGTATTCAAGGGCGGTAACGTAATCGTAGTCAACCTCTGCGGGAGAGTCGGGATCCTCTGCCTTCTTCTTTGCAACCTGGCTCTCGAATCTCTCACGCTGATCGATAGGATCGTTAAGCTCGGAGAATGCGTTACCGTACTCGGTGCAGTTGATGAAGTACTCAAATCTCTCGGTGAATGCAGGATCGCTGGGCTTTCTCTTTGCAAGAGGAGAGTTCTCAACGGGATAGTCGTAGATGAAGGTGGGCTGAATGAGCTTATCCTCAACGAATGCGTCGAAGAGCTCTACCAGAACGGTACCCTTGGTAGCGTCTGCGGGAACCTCAACGTGATGTGCCTTTGCACAAGCTCTTGCGTCCTCGTCGCTCTGCCAATCCTTATAGTCAATGCCTGCATACTTCTTAACAGCATCAACCATAGTAAGTCTTTCCCAGTGGCCAAGATCGATCTCAATACCCTGGTAGGTGATCTTTGTATCGCCGCAAACCTCCTTCGCCAGCATCTTGTAAAGCTCCTCAACAAGATCCATCATACCGTAGTAGTCGGTAAATGCCTCGTAAAGCTCGATGGTGGTGAACTCGGGGTTGTGCTTGGGGTCCATACCCTCGTTTCTGAAGATACGGCCAACCTCATAAACCTTGTGCATACCGCCAACGATAAGACGCTTCAGATAAAGCTCGGTCTCGATACGGAGGTACATAGGAATATCAAGGGTGTTGTGGTGGGTCTTGAAGGAACGGGCAGATGCGCCGATCTCAATGGGAAGAAGTATGGGAGTGTCAACCTCAAGATAGCCCTTGGAGTCAAGGTAGCTTCTGATAAGAGAAAGGATCTTGGATCTCTTAACGAAGGTGTCCTTAACCTCGGGGTTTACGATAAGGTCAACGTATCTCTGTCTGTATCTTGTCTCAAGGTCGGTAAGACCGTGGAACTTCTCGGGGAGGGGAAGAAGCGACTTTGCAAGGAGAGTGATGCTTGTTGCGTGAACAGAAACCTCGCCTGTTCTGGTGCGGAAGAGGTGACCCTCAACACCGATAATATCGCCAACGTCCCACTTCTTAAAGCCTGCGTAAACCTCCTCGCCTACGCCGTCACGTGCAACGTATAGCTGGATCTTGCCCTTGCCGTCAAGGAGATGAGCAAAGGAAGCCTTACCCATAATTCTACGGCTTACAAGTCTACCTGCAAGGCGAACGGTGATAACCTCGCCCTCTGCGAGAGTGGACTCACGCTCCTCAAAGAGAGCGATAGCGTCGGGAGCCTCGTGGGTTCTGTCGTACTTGGTTATTTCAAAGGGGTTGTTGCCTGACTGATAAAGGTTGTTAAGCTTCTCACGGCGAACCGCAATTTCACTTGTGCTGTTTACGTTCTGATTTACGTTTTCGTTTGCCATATTTTTGCGTCCTTTCTGAAGTGATGATAACCGGAGCTTGCCTTACGCCTTCGCTCTGGTAACGCTCACAACCTTAAGCTCCATCTGGCCCTTGACTGCATTAACTACAACGGTGTCGCCCTCGCTTGCGCCGATAAGTGCAAGACCAATGGGAGATGCGTCGGAGATCTTACCGCTCTTGGGGTCGGTCTCGTAGGAGCCTACGATGTGATAGGTCTTCTCACCGAGTCTGTCGCTCTTTACAACAACGATAGAGCCGACGCTGATCTTCTTCTCGTCGATCTGGCTCTCGTCAACGATCTTTGCATGGGCGATCATAGCCTCAAGCTCTGCCTTTCTTGCGTGGAGCTTGCCCTGCTCCTGCTTTGCCTCGTCGTACTCGGAGTTCTCGGAAAGGTCACCGTAAGAGCGTGCGGTGGAAATATCCTTCTTGTTTTCTTCGATCTTTACGTTTATGTCGGTAAGCTCCTTCTTAAGAGCTTCGTAACCTGCCTGAGTATAGGTCTTCTGT
The DNA here is from genome assembly GCA_045536065.1 of Eubacteriales bacterium. GTDB lineage: Bacteria > Bacillota > Clostridia > Oscillospirales > CAG-272 > UBA1740. Next base: position 28,662 of record JAZSMV010000023.1, read on the forward strand.
TCGGACATTGTGATTTTCTCCTGAAATTCTGTATTTTTGTAAATATTAGTTGTCATTTATAAGCTTTAACATCTCTTCTAGAGCTGCATCAAGCTGTGTATCGCTGTCTTTTTCAAGCTCAACAATTCTGTCGGGAGTGACGCCTATACCGTGATAATTCTCTCCGCAGGGCGGGTTGTAGTAAGCCACGGTCATAGTCACGGAGGACATATCGAAATAATAGTAATAGGTACTCTGCATAATACCCTTTTTATAGGTGGTAGTGCCTACGATGGTGGCCTCAAGATCGCCGTCGTTACGGTAATCTCTGATTGCGGCGGTGAATATCTCGCCTGCCGATGCGGTGTACTCGTTGCAGATCACAACGAAGGGAAGATCAACCACGTGATCCTCGCCCTTTTCGGTGGAGTAAAGAGTGTCGGTGGGCTGATTCTTGTAATCATAGCTCATAACAACCTTACCGTCGGGGATAAGGTAGGAGATAACCGCAACAACGCTGTTTACGTATCCGCCGGGATTGTTACGCAGGTCGAAGATTATACCCTCAACTCCCGCCGCCTCAAGAGCGTCAATAGCCTCTTTGAACTGGGGGAAGGTGTTGTCCTTAAAGGATACGATCTGAACGTAGCCGATATTGTTTTCCTCGTCGATGGAGTAGGATGCGTTGATCTCCTCCACCTCGGCACGGGTCGCCACAACCGTCACCAGCTCATCTCCACGGAGGAGGGTAAGCTCAACGTCTGTACCGATCTCGCCTCTGACGTAGTTTACTGCATTGTGATAGCCAAGCTCCTCCACAGTTCTGCCGTCAACCGCATAGATAAAGTCACCCACCGCAACGCCCGCCTTTTCGGCAGGGGATCCCTGGTAAACGGTGCTTACCATAATGCTCTCGTCAGCGTCGTTGTATTCAACCATAACGCCGATGCCGCCGAATTTACCGCTCATATCGGTCATATAATCGTCGGTTTCAGCAGGTGGACGGTAGGCGGAGTAGGGGTCGCCGATAATAGTAACGTAGCAATCGAGGATCGCATCGGTCACCTCGGTCTTATTGCCTGTATTTATCCCGTCGTAGTATTCCGTAAGGAAAAGCTCGGCGGTAAGCTTTGCGTGGGTAAAGGTGTCGGGAAGTCCGTCACCGTAATTGTAGAGCTGGATAAAGCTCTCCTCAAAGTACTGCATCTTCAGTGTGTCGAAAATAGGGAAGCCCCACTCACGCAGATACTGTGATACGTACCGACAGTCGCTCTGCTCGGTGGCAGAGGACAAATTTTCCTCGATCTCGGCTCTGTCGTCTGCCGTATATGCGAACAGATCGCAGGAGACAAGAGATGAGAGAATTACCGAAACGGTCAGAATCAGCAGAAGCAGTCTGCCAAGTCTGCTTTTAATAAGATTTTTCATTAATTATAAACCTCGATAGGTAAGGCCCCGTAAAAAAACAGGGCTTAAATTACATATTTCGGGGTTGTCCCGGCATTTCTGCTTGGCAACCCCAAATACGTTATACTATTGTATGAAAGAAAATATCGATTAATACTTGGTCGGCTTGTTGGAAAGATACTTCTTAACCATAAGCGCAACCTTGAAGGTAACTGCGTGATCGAACTCACGAAGGTCAAGGCCGGAGAGCTTTCTGATCTTCTCAAGACGGTAAACCAGGGTGTTACGGTGAACGAAGAGCTTTCTTGAGGTCTCGGAAACGTTAAGGTTGTTCTCGAAGAAGCTCTGAACGGTCATAAGGGTCTCACGGTCAAGAGATTCAAGCGATCCCTTCTTGAACACCTCGGAGAGGAACATCTCGCAGAGAGTGGTGGGAAGCTGATAGATAAGTCTGCCGATACCCAGGTTCTCGTAGGAGATAACAGTCTTCTCAATATCGAATACCTTACCAACCTCGAAGGCGATTCTCGCCTCCTTGTATGCTCTGGTAAGATCCTTAAGGTTGTCAACCACAGAGGAGATACCGATAGTAGCCTTGAGAGCGTGCTTTGTGTGCATATCCTCAACGAGAGTGCGTGCGAAGTCCTCCATAGCCTTTGCATCGGTGTCTGCGGGGATCTCTCTTACCACAACAACGTCCTGCTCGCTGATGTTGATAACGTAATCCTTGTCGCTGGTGCCGATAAGCTCCTGTACGATCTCGTAGGGAGGAGTAGAGGAGGTGCTCTGGAACTTGATTACGAATACGATACGGTGCTCGTCATTGGAGAAGTGAAGCTCGTTAGACTTTATGTAAATATCGCTGGGCAGAATGTTATCAAGGAGAATGCTCTTGATAAAGGAGCCCTTGTCGTATTTCTCGTCATAAAGAGATTTCATATTGCCGAGGAAGATAGCAAGCAGCGAAGCCATAGAGCTTGCGTGGGAGTCGCCACCCTCAACGAAGCAGATACAGTCGTTCTTATCGCCCGAGTTGATAAAGCGGTAGGTGTAGCCCTCGTACACGATTGCGTTACCCGAGAAGGAAAGCTCCTCTCTGATTCTCTGTCTGGACTCTCCGATCTTCTGAAGCTCGGAGCAGGCGATAACGATACCGTTCTCGTCGATAATACCAATGGTGCGGCCTATAACGTCCTTCATCTGATGAAGCACTGTTTGATACAAGCGGTTAGACATTTTTGGTCGATCCTTTCTTTTATAAAAAACCTTAAAGATAGCTTATTTAAACAAAAAACACCCACGAAATCTCTTAATTGAAATGTCACTTGGTTGTTTTTGTGTATACTGTACTATATTCTAACTCATTTTTGGACAATTTGCAATAGGTTTTTGAAAAAAACTTGAAAATCTTCACAAAAAATCGAAAAAATCTTTGTAAATATTAACGATATTGCCACCAAATGCCAAAAAAAACACTGCGCCGACCGAAAAGGAGGGCGCAGAATTTTAACTACATTTAATATATAGGCAACGCATAACTTGTGCAAGGCACAAACTTCCGAAACCTCACTTTGCCGTGAGGCAAAACTTCACTTGTGCAAGGCACAAACTTCACTCACCGCAAGGTGAACTTCACTTAACCGTAGGTTAAACTTCACTCCTTAAAGCGAGATCTTGTCAAACGGGTGAAGTTGCTCGTTTTACTCGCAGTGAAGTTGTTCGTTTCACTCACAGTGAAGTTGCTCGTTTCACTCGCAGTGAAGTTGCACACTGCGTTCGCAGTGAAGTTTGCTACGCAAGTGTCAGCCTTCGGCTGAAGACCGCAGACTTTCACAATACTATTCTACCACAACTCGTTCAAAAAATCAATATTCCCTCAAAATGAATAAATATGCAGAATAAAACCTGCATAAACAATAATATTTTATATAAAAGCGGAAAAAAGTCGAATAAAAATTCAAAAATCTTGAATTTTTTTGCAAAAACCTATTGACAAATGCAAATCTCGGGTGTATAATAGCCACGTTGAATTTGATCGGGCGCAAAATTCAAAGTACAAAATGCCCGTCTGACAGAAAGAAGGAAAAACAAAATGAAAAAAATCATCTCACTTATTCTTGCACTTACAATGCTTCTCGGCATTACTCTTACTCTTGCGTCCTGCGGCGGTAACGACGACGGCACAGATGCCGTAAAGGTTATCGACGTAAAGCTCACCGATGAGGAATACGCCTTCGTTGCCGATAAGGACAACACCGCACTTGTAAGCGACTTCAACGCCTTCCTTGCAGATATCAAGGCAAACGGCAGCTTCGACGCACTTGTTGCAAAGTACTTTGAGGGTGAGGGCGAAAAGGTTGGCTATGACATTACCACCACCGACGTTGTGAACAGCGACTCTAACCTTGTTGTAGTTACCAACTGTCCCTTCGAGCCCTTTGAGTACATCGGCGACGACGGTAAGATCTACGGCCTTGATATTGAGATCGCAGCCGCTTACGCAGAGGCAAAGGGTCTTACTCTTGTAATCAAGAACATCGGCTTTGACGACATCTTCACCCAGGTTGACGCAGGCTATGCGGATATCGGTATGGCAGGCATCACCGTAAGCGAGGACCGTGCGGCTCTCTACAGCTTTACCACCACCTACTTCAACGCATCTCAGAAGCTTATCGTTGCAGGCGACAACACCGACTTCGACGGTTGCACCACAGTAGCAGAGGTTGAGGCAGTTCTTGCAGGCCTTGATGGCAAGAAGGTTGGCTACCAGAACGGTACCACAGGCGGTATGTACGTTGTAGGCGACGAGGATTGGGGCTATGCAGGCTTCGCTAACCTTATCGGCAAGGGCTATGCAAGCGCACAGGATGCTGTTACCGACCTTATGAACGGCAACCTCTACGCAGTAGTAGTTGACGAGGCTCCCGCAAGCGCAATCGTTAACGCTGTTAATAATTAATAAAAGGTAAAAAAGCTTCCCGCAACTCTCGTTGCGGGAGCTTTTG
>JAZSMV010000051.1:0-5981 GCA_045536065.1 Eubacteriales bacterium
GAAGAACTTAGCCATATCAACCATACAGTTGTCTTCGTCCATAACGATAAGACCGCCGGAGCCCATCATACAGCCGAGCGCTACAAGGTTATCGTAGTCAACCTCGGTATTGATAAGGCTTGCGGGAATACAACCGCCGGAGGGACCACCGGTCTGAGCGGCCTTGAACTTCTTGCCGCCGGGAATACCGCCGCCTATCTCGTTGATAATGGTGTCAAGAGTAACACCCATAGGAATCTCAACAAGACCTGTGTGCTGAATCTTACCTCCGAGAGCAAAGACCTTGGTACCCTTGGACTTTTCTGTGCCCATAGAGTTGAACCACTCTGCACCGTTAAGAATGATCTGAGGAATATTCGCAAAGGTTTCAACGTTGTTTTCAACGGTAGGCTTGCCAAACAGACCCTTTACCGCAGGATAGGGAGGACGGGGACGGGGCTCACCACGGTTACCTTCAATAGAAGTCATAAGAGCGGTTTCCTCGCCGCAAACGAATGCGCCTGCACCAAGCTTGATCTCAAGGTCGAAATCAAAGCCGGAATCAAATATGTTTTTACCGAGAAGGCCGTATGCCTTAGCATCGTCAATAGCCTTCTGAAGACGGGTAACTGCAATGGGATACTCGGCTCTTACGTAAACGTAGCCCTTGGTAGCGCCAACGGCATAGCCGCAAATAGTCATTGCCTCGATAATACAATGGGGATCGCCCTCAAGAATAGAACGGTCCATAAATGCTCCGGGGTCTCCCTCGTCGGCATTACATACAACGTATTTCTGGTCTGCCTTGTTGGGAGCACAGAGAGACCACTTGCGACCAGTAGGGAAGCCGCCGCCTCCTCTGCCACGAAGACCGGAATCGGATACTACCTTAATAACTTCCTCGGGGGTCATCTCGGTAAGAACCTTACCGAGCGCTGCATAGCCGTCCATTGCGATATACTCGTCAATATTATCGGGATCGATAACACCGCAGTTACGAAGAACGATACGCTTCTGTGACTTGTAGAACTTAGTATCGGAGAGAGAGACGTTCTTTGCTTGCTCCTCAACGATCTCGTCGGTTACGGTATCTCTGTAAACAAGACGGTCAACGATTCTACCCTTGAGAAGATGCTCCTCAACGATCTCCCTTACGTCGTCAGTGGTTACACGGCTGTAGAAGGTGCCGTCAGGATAAACGATAACGATAGGGCCGAGAGCACAAAGACCGAAGCAACCGGTCTGAACCATCTTTATCTCCTCGGTAAGACCGAATTCGGCAAGATTCTTGTCGAAGGCCTCCTGAAGAGTTCTACTGCCGGAGGAGGTACAGCCTGTACCGCCACAAATTAACACGTGTGCACGAATCATATCTGCTAATTCCTCCTATCAGTTTTCGTCGGTTACGGTGTATTCTGCTACAACCGCTCCGCCCTTTAAGTGCTTTTCAACAACTTCCTTCGCCTTGTCGGCTGTCATATGGATATAGGTAACCTTGGGTTTACCTGCCTCATGTATTTCAACGATAGGCTCGAGCTGGCAGTAGCCAACACAACCGGTCTGAGAAACGGTAACCTTATCATTGAGTCCTGCGTTGTTGACCTCCTTAACGAATGCGTTGAGAACAGGACGAGCGCCGGCAGCAATTCCGCAGGTAGCCATACCAACAACTACACGGATATCACCGGTGCCTTCACGAAGAACGATCTTGTTCTTCATTCTCTCTTTGATTGCCTGAAGTTCAGCCAAAGATTTCATTTTTGATTTCCTTTCTAAGGGGCATATATTTTTTATTTATTATCTGAGTATTGTTCAGTTAGATTTTCTTTGATCCAGCTTAATACCTCATAGGTGTCAAGCGGAACGTCCTCGAGAATTTCCCGAAGCTCACGGGTATCAAGGCGTACGGTTTTGTCACCGATAACGTGAGTAAAGAGAAAATCTACCGTGGGGTGACCCTGTATCAGCGTAGTCACCGTTGAGATAACGTCGCCTAGCGGGGTGAAGTCTATATGTGATTTATTGAACGTTGCCACAACGGTAGTTCCGTGATCTGTGGGACTTGTATCAATATGCTTTGATGTGATCGACAGAGAACCACCCGTTTGCTCTGCTGCCATTCTGAACAGCGGAATTCCCATACCAACCTTACGTGTTGTACGGGTGGTATAAAACGGGTCGGAAACCGATTTCAAGATTTCCTCGGTCATACCTGTTCCGTTATCGCAAATTTCGATAGTCAAGGTGTCATTGCTTTCAAAAATGTTTATAGAAATCAATTCTGCCTTGGCTTTTGTTGAGTTTTCTGCAATATCTAGTATATTAAGCGAGAGTTCCTTCATTATAGAGGCCTCCGTAATATTTCAAAAATACGCTTTCTGATATGCTCGTCCGAGCAAAATTCATCCTCGATTTCGAGGTAAGCATCAGCATCTCTCATATCGGTCAGATAATGAGAATCGGAGCTGATTATAAAACGATCGGTGGGAATCGCAAAGCGAGAGGAAAACTCGCCTGTACGTCCTCCGTCGTGCAGTTCATAGTAGTTGAAGGAAATATCCTCCGGGAGAGTTCCGAGCACGGCGATAATGCCGTTGGATTCACGGTCAATATGAGCAGGGTAGCATATACCGCCATAGCTTTCAACGGTGGCACGAACGTCATTTATGGATATAGAGCTTGCGTTGATAAGCAGATCGTCTACTTGATAGAGCTCGTTATCGTCTCCGTCAAGAACGGTCTGATTGCCGAAAATTTCCGGTCTGTTTTTGATTTTATTTCTTCTGCTATCAACGTATTCGTCAAAGGCCAGAGCATCCTTCAGATGCTCGAAAAGGCAAACGACGTGAATATCCTCGGATGTGGTAAGCTCCATTCCGGCAATGGGAATTATTCCGTGCCTTTTTGCCGCCTCGAAAAAGGCGGGACAGTTTTTGCAGCTGTTGTGATCGGTGAGCGCAAGAATATTTAGCCCGCACAGCTTCGCCATACCGACGATATTGCCAGGCGTGTTATCCTCGTCACCGCAGGGAGAGAGACAGGAGTGGATGTGTAGATCGTAATAGTATTTTTTCAACGAAGCAGCTCGTTTACCTTTATTGCCGCTTCGTAGGATGAAAGGGAAGTGGATAAAATATTTACTCCCTTTGAGTTCGCTACGTCAACAAGACTCTCGTCGGCCTCTACTCCCTCTGCAAGAAGAATAACAGAGGTGTCCGCCAGAGTTGCTACGGCAACAATATTAAGATTGGACATTATGGTTATCCACACGTTTCCTTGTTCAGCTCTGCCCATAACCCAGCTTAAAAGATCGCCGATATAAACGCCGTAAACATTCTTTTCAGGCGATGGCATACATACCGTTTTAAAGCCGGATAATTCTGCAAAAACCTTTGCTGTCATAAGCTATGCCTTTCCGTCCTTGTTCTGCCACGCCTCTCTCAGACGGCAGTCCTCAGGACAAGCTAATTTTTTGATTACATCCTCGGCAAAAGCTCTGCAGGTAGGCGCTCCGCACGAACCGCAGTCAATGCCGGGAAGGGTAGATTTGAAGTTCTGTATATCCGCCATCATACGCATAGACTCGGCAATGCTGTTTCCAAGGCGTGAGATGGGGTCGTATTCCGGCATATCCTCAAAGAGAAAATCGTCGGGAATATAGTTTGTTCCGATAGGAAGAGAGTTCTGAGAAACAGGCAAATATCTTCGAAGACTTTGAAGCCTAGCCTTTGCAATAAAGGGATTCTGCATAGTCAGAACACCGCCGACACAGCCGCCTGTGCAGGCATTGAGCTCGATAAATTCCAGGGGAGGAATATTGCCGTTTTCAATCTGGTCGAGAACGTGGATTACGTTGTCGATTCCGTCGGCCGCAAGATAATCTTCATTAAATATAGACGTAGCCTCGCCGCCGCTTCTCGCCCAGCTGATACCTATTCTGCCGGATTCGCAAATGCTTTCAAGCTTATCGTCTACACTCATTGCGCTGATAAGTAAGAAGTATATATCGCTTATGGAAACTACTTTATCAACCTGACTCCTATATCCTGCAAAGCCGTTTTTAACATAGCTTACTTTTGCGGGACAGGGGGTGATAAAGCAAACGCCTATATCCTCGGGCTTTAGCTCGGGATGTTTTTCAAGAGCACGTTGTCTTGCCAGCTTCGCTGCGATCTCCATAGGGGGAAGCATGTGTATTACGTGCTCCTCAAGTGAAGGGAAGCGCAGAGCGATAAGTCGCATAATAACCGGGCAGGCGGAGCTGATCGCAGGCTTTTTGATTCCCTCGGTCTGCAGATAGATCCTTGTATACGCAGAAACAAGCTCTGCGGCCTTGGAAACCTCGTAAACCTCGTCGAAACCTACCTTAAGAAGTCCGTTAAGTACGTAGTCAACGTCATCGAGATTATCAAACTGTCCGTAAAGAGTAGGTGCGGGAAGTGCAATCTTCCACTTAAACTGATCTAAAGATGAGAGTTGGTCGCTGACTGCTTTTTTTGCGCTGTGAGGACAGTGCCTTATACACTCTCCACAGTCGATACATCTGCCGGAGTTAATCACCGCGCGGCCGTTTTTAATTCTTATAGCCTCGGTGGGGCAATGTCTGATACACGTGGTACAGCCGGTGCATTTGCTCTCGTCAAGAAGAACCGAATGTTCATACGCTTTCATCGCTTGTCCTCCTTAAAGATTTACTCGCATTACTATACGTGTTCCTACGCCGAGCGTAGATGTTATTTCCATAGAATCTGTGTTTTTCTTCATGTTGGGGAGACCCATTCCGGCTCCGAAGCCTAAAGAACGAATTGTGTCAGAGGCGGTAGAATAACCAGCCTGCATAGCCTGCTCAATATCCTTGATACCGGGGCCGCTGTCCTGCAGAACTATCTCTATGTGATCCTCTGTAACGATAACCTCGGCAGTACCGCCGCCGGCGTGAATGACCATATTAATTTCTCCCTCGTACATAGCAATAGAAACACGCCTTATTACCTCGGTATTAAAGCCAAGCTGTCTCAGATTCTTTTTCATCTGAACGGATGCCTGACCAGCAGAGGTAAAGTCATTTCCCAGTACGTCGAAACGAAAAATCAAATTTTCACTCATTTCTGTACCTCTTTAGAACCCGCAAGACCGTTAGTATAAAGAAGACCGCAGGAAACGTAGAGAGGCTTATCTGTGCTGAGAATAACCAGCTCATGCTCCTTGGCAAGATTTATAACGTCCTCGCCGGGTGTTTTTGAGCGTACAAAAACTATGCAGTTCATATCCATCATAAGGGCTGTTCTTACAACCTGTGTGTTTACGAGACCTGTAAGAAGCACTGCCTGATCCTTGGCAAAGGCAAGCACGTCGCTCATAAGATCTGAGCCACAGGCGGAATATACGTGTCTGCCAAGATATTCTTCTCCACAGAGGACACGTGCGTCTAGCAATTCCTGCATTTTTGAAATTTTCATTGTTTTTTTCCTATCCTGAAGGTAGATTTTAGTTGTATTTTGCTATGATGCCCTCAACGTCCGCTTCGGTAAGTCTGCCGTAAACGTCCTCGTTAACGGTAAGAACGGGAGCGAGACCACATGCACCGATGCAACGGGATGCAGTGAGAGAGAACTTTCTGTCGGGGGTACATTCGTCGCCACCGATGCCAAGAAGCTGCTGGAACTTGTCATAGATAGCACCGGAGCCCTTTACGTAGCAGGCAGTACCGAGACAGATAGCAATGTGATGCTCTCCCTTAGGGGAAAGAGAGAATTGCGCATAGAATGTCGCAACGCCGTATACCTTTTCAAGCGGTACGTCCATACCCTCTGCAATCTTATTCTGTATTTCAATGGGAAGATAACCGTATATTCCCTGAGCCTCCTGCATTACAGCCATAAGACGGCTTGTGTCGCCCTGGTACTTTGCAATTACAGCGTTAAGCTGCGCTTCCTGCTCCGCAGTTCCTGCAAAAGGAATAGTGGAAAGTTTCTTAAGCATTTTTTAAATCCTCCTTTTTT
>JAZSMV010000056.1:0-18336 GCA_045536065.1 Eubacteriales bacterium
AGTAAGGAACGATCTTAAAGCCCTTATAGAGCAGACCCTTGTCCCAGATCTTCTTAAGCGCCCACCACTCCGACTCGATAAAGTCGTTGGTATAGGTAACGTAGGGGTTTTCCATATCAGCCCAGAAGCCAACGGTGCCGGAGAAGTCCTCCCACATTCCCTTGTAGGTCCAAACCGACTCCTTGCAATGAGCGAGGAAGGGCTCAAGACCGTATGCCTCGATCTGATCCTTGCCGTCGATGCCAAGCTTCTTCTCAACCTCAAGCTCAACGGGAAGGCCGTGAGTATCCCAGCCCGCCTTACGAAGAACACGTCTGCCCTTCATGGTGTGGTATCTGGGGATCATATCCTTGATTACTCTGGTGAGAACGTGGCCGATATGAGGCTTACCGTTTGCGGTAGGAGGTCCGTCGAAGAAGGTGTAGTTATCTCCACCCTCACGAAGCTCGATAGACTTCTCGAACACCTGGTTGTCCTCCCAGAATTTTCTCGTCTGTTTTTCTCTCTCAACGAAATTCAGGTTCGTTGACACCTTTTCGTAGATTTCCATAGCGTTTATCTCCAAAATAAAATTAATTCATTAATTTTAGCCTGCCTTGTTCATCAAGGCAGATATCGAATTTCAGCGAAGCGAAATATATCGAATGCTTTTGCATCAGCAAAAACATATATCGAACTCGACGTATAGTAGAGTATATCGACAAAAAATCAAGTCGATATATCATCCTTTGGACGATTCGATATTCACCTTCGGTGATCGATATTTTGTCTTACGACAAATCGATATGTGCTCCGCACAAGAAAATAAAAAGTCCCGATAGCTAACAATCTTAGCCATCGGGGCGCAATAAGCACGGTACCACCCGAAATTACAGAGCTATGCTCTGCATCTCTTATGCTTTAACGCAGCAATACGGCAGGGCTTACTGAACATAAAAAGGTATAGTTCTCATTCAGCCACGCAACTCGGGAGTGATATTCACGTAAGGGATACTCGCTTACGGCTCGCACCAACCGCCGCTTCTCTGTGCGCTTTTACCCTCGCTACTGTCTCCGTCACAGTTATTACCCTATTATTATAAATAATTATTCACCGATTGTCAATAGTCGTAACGAAAATATTTTTACCTTGACAGAGGGGGAGCGTTGGTGATATACTTATAAAAAACGGAGGGCGAAGATGTTAAGTGTTAAGAAAATCACCGAAGAACTGAATAATCTTGGCATATCTGCGCCGAAAATCCTTCTTTACGAGCTGACCGACTCGACCAATGAGCGAGCGAGAGAGTATGCAAGAGAAAAAAACGATAACAGATCGCCGGTGGTGTTTATCGCCGACGGACAGACGGCGGGCAGAGGCAGACGTGGACGAAGCTTTGTGTCAAATAGCGGTGCAGGAATATACATCAGCATACTTACCTACCCCGAGGCAGTGGGAGCCGATGCTACGGTGGCAACCTCAAGGGCGGCGGTCTGTCTTGCAAGAGCGGTAGAGTCGCTGTGCGACTGCGATGTAAGGATAAAATGGGTGAATGACCTATACCTCGGCGGCAAAAAGCTTGCAGGAATTTTGACCGAGGGAGAAGTGGCACAAGACGGTAAGATTAGCTATCAAGTGGTCGGAATGGGAATAAATGTTTACAAAAACGCCATTTCAGACGAGATTTCAGACATTGCGACCTCTCTTGAAGGTGAAGGAATATCCCCTCCCGACAGATCGATCCTCGCCGCAAGGATAATCGGCGAGGTGCTATCCTACTCAGGTGATTGCTATGAAGAATACAGAGCAAGATCCCTTGTCATCGGCAGGAGAGTGTGCGTTATTAAGGCAAACGAAAGCTATGAAGCAGAGGTGCTTGACATCAACCCCGACTTTTCGCTGAAGATAGCCACCGAAAAAGGTATTGAAAGCCTGTTCACAGGCGAGGTCAGTTTGAAAATATAATATATTTCGACAAAATTTCAAAATCCTATTTACAAGTCATATGGTTTGCTGTATAATGAAGGCAAGAACTTTAAATAAGGATTAAATGACAATGGAAATTTTACGAGAATTTTTCGGATTCGGCGACTATCAGCGACCTGCCGAGGGCTTTCTCTCCTGGCAGCATTTAGTATTCGTTACTTTTTTTGTTATACTTACAACAGGTCTTGCTATTTATTTTGGACTCAAAAACAAGAATAAGAGCTATGCCGAGAAAAACAAGGTGCTTATTTGGAATGCAATCATTATTGACGCCTGCGAGATCTTCAGAATTATTATCGCCTGCATCAAAAACGGCAGTATAGAAAGAGTTGCCTACGAGCTCCCCCTTTTCCTGTGCAGCATACAGCTTATCGCTATACCTGTAGCCGCATTTTCTAAGGGAAAGCTGAAGGAGGCTACCCTTGACTTCGTATTTATCTTCGGTATGCTCGGATCTGTTCTGGGTACATACGGTGCGGCGCAGAACTACGGATGCTATCCCGTGCTTTCCTTTGACAACCTGATGTCTGCCCTGACCCACACCCTCGCCGGCTTTGCCTGCATTTACATAGGTGTTTCGGGTATGAGAAGCATGAAGAAGAAAAATATCCCATTTACCTTTGCAATTCTATTTGCCTTCTGCATTATGGCGTCCATAGCAAATGCGGCAACCGGATATAATTATATGTTCCTCGTAAGAGACGACGGTACTCCTTACAGTATTCTCTACAATTTGGTTAACGGAAACAAGATCCTCTATCCTATGATGGTTATTGTTCTTTTCCTTATCTACATTGCGGCATTCTACGGAATATATATTCTTGTGATGAAAAAGCTAAATGAAAGAAAGGCGCAGGCGATCGATACCGTCTCCGAAAACGAGAACGAAAAATCAGAGGCTCCCGAAGAGGAAGTAGTTACAAAATAAGTTTTTTTCGAGCAAAAAGTAAAGCTCCCTTTACAAAAGGGAGCTTTTTTATTTTATTTCACCACGCTGACGGTTTTAATGCCGTAATATTTAAACAGCTTAACGTCCTCGCCTGTGATCCTCTCGCCACTGATAACGATAGGAACGGCAGGGGGACAGGAGACGGTGGGTGTTGCGCAGATACGACCCTCGGCTCTCTCGGTAGGAATGATCTCAAAGGGAGAAAGGATCGCCTTTCGGATAGACATCTCTGCAGTATGCCTTTTCGGTGCGTGATCGCCGATATTGCCAACCTTTTTCTCTCCCTCATAGCAGGACAGCGCAGAAGCAAGTGCTTCAAGCTGACTATCGCTGTTGCTCGGGGTGAGCATAAGCACCAGATAGTCGGAGTCTGAAAACTCCGGCTCTATTCCCCGCCCTCTCAGATGAGAGGAAAGAGCTATATCGCCACGAAGAACGATCTTCAAGGGCTCGCTCTCGCAGACGGTAAAGCCGAGAGAGGAGATTCTGTGCTTGATAAGAGCTGTTTTCTCTATAAGTGCGGATAATTCTTTGGGATAGTCCTCACAGAGCCTTCTGTTGCACAGATCAAGCGAGGAAAGGGTAAGATATGAGGGGCTGGTAGATGCAAAGAGCGACAGAGCCGCTCTCGCCTTATCCACATACTCGGGGTAGTCCCTCGAAATATGCAGATATGCTCCGCCTGTCAGCACGGGCAAGGTCTTGTGCGCCGAGTCGGCACACATTGCCGCACCGAGAGCTATGGGGTGCATATCCTCGGGTAAAAATTTAAGATATGCGCCGTGAGCGTTGTCGACAAGCAGAGGAATTTCATATCTCTTGCAGGTCTTTGCAAGACTGCGAATATCAGAAACGGTTCCCAGATAATCGGGAGAGGTGATATATACGGCAGATATCCTTCTGTCACTTCCCTCCACCGCCATCTGAATATCCCTCGGAGAGATAACGCAGCGGCAAAGATGCTCCTCCTCACAAGGATATATCCACTTAACGTCAAGGTCCAGCAGAGCCGCCGCACGCACGAAGGATGCGTGAACGTTTCTCGCCGCAAGGATAAGCGGTCTTTCATCCCCCGCCCTCTCGCTTATGAGAGCAAGCATAGCCTTGATAGCCAGAGTGGAGCCCTCGGTGGAATAGAAGCTGTGAGCCGTGCCGTAGAGGTCTGTAAGATTATTCTCGCTCTCGGCTATTATTCCCTCCGCAGAGTAAAGCACGTCGGCACCCGAGATCTCGGTGATGTCAAAGGCCTCGCATCCAAGCTCACCACAGCCCTTATGACCCGGCATATGAAAGCGAGCCGAACCGCTCTCGGAGTATTTTTTTACAAAATCATAAATAGGTGTTGTCATTTTAAAAACGATAATAGAAAGATCAATTAAAGTGAAATCCACCTGATCAGTCACCTTTGGTGACAGCTTCCCCTCAAAGGGAAGCCTTGGTGTGTTGTCATTCTTCCGAATTTGCTACATTAAGCATAACTGCGCACTCAATACGCTTTTTAAAGAGCTCACAGCCATACTTGTATACGCCACCGATAGAGCCTGTTGCGTGATAGGAGTTTGCGGCGCATCCGCCCGAGCAATAAAGTCTTGCCCAGCAGCTCTTACACTCCTCACGGGAATATGCGTTGCAGGAGCGGAACTCATCCTGAACGGAAGTGTTCTTCACACCCTCAAAGATGTTGCCGAGCAGATACTTCTCATCTCCCACGAACTGATGACAGGGGTAAAGATCGCCCCAGGGAGTTACCGCCATATACTCGGTGCCCGAGCCACAGCCTGTGATTCTCTTATAAATGCAGGGACCGTGCTTTAAGTCAAGCATATAGTGATAGAAGGTGAAGGGACGTCCCTCTTTTCTTCTCTTTATCATCTCCTTGGCAAGAATCTCATACTGCTCAAAGAGGATAGGAAGATCCTCCTCGGTCAGCGCATAAGGATCGCCGGGAGGACAAACCACAGGCTCCATAGAAAGCTCGGTAAAGCCAAGGTCTGCCATATGGATAATATCGTTTGTGAAATCAACGTTGTTATGAGTGTAGGTGCCTCTTACATAATAGCCCTTACCGCCACGGCTCTCTACAAGTCGCTTGAAGTTGGGAACTATGGTATCATAGCTTCCTCTGCCTGCATAGTCAACTCTGAAGTGGTCGTTTACCTCTTTTCTGCCGTCGAGAGAGAGAACCACGTTGTGACATTCTTTATTAAGGAACTCTATCATCTCGTCGGTGAGGATCATACCGTTGGTGGTGTAGGTGAAGCGGAAGTTCTTGCCTCTCTCGCCCTCTACGCTTCTCGCATATTCTACAAGTCGCTTTACCACGTCGAAGTTAAGCGAGGGCTCACCGCCGAAGAAGTCAACCTCAAGGTTGCGTCTTGTACCCGAGTTCTCCATAAGGAAATCGAGAGCACGCTTACCCACCTCAAAGGACATTAAGGCTCTGTCGCCCTGATACTTGCCCTGACTTGCAAAGCAGTAGGAGCAGTTAAGGTTACAGGTGTGAGCTACGTGAAGGCAGAGCGCCTTAACCACCTTGCTGTTATTCTTGAAATTAGTTGCAAGACCCTCGTAGGCGTCGGTGGAATAGAGCTTTCCCGCCGCCTCAAGCGATCTTATATCCTCGATGCACTCGATGATCTCGCTCTCGTTTACGTCCTCAAGATGACCGTAGCGCTTCATTATCTCCTCTACGATCTGCTCCTCGGTGTGAGTCTTATACATTTCGATAATATCGTATGCAACCTCATCAACCGTATGTACCGAGCCCGATGCAGTATCGAGAACTATGTTATATCCGTTAAACTTGTACTGATGTACCATTATTTTTCTCCATTCAACAAAAGAATGGGCGCCGCAATAAAATTGCGACGCCCTTTGAAAATCAAATTACTTGTTCTGATTCTCGCACTGCTGATTTGCAACGCCGCAAGAGGTCTTGCAAGCAGACTGGCAGGAGGTCTGGCACTCGCCGCAGCCACCGTTCTGAGCGGTCTTTGCAATATCCTTAGTTTCGATAGTGTTGATTCTCTTCATTTTAAAGCCCTCCGCTTTTAATTTTTAAATAACATTGTTATTATAGCACAGAGCTAAAATATTGTCAATAGGCTTATTTAACAATTTTTATTTCACTTCAAGATAAATATAGCTCTGCGCAAGGCCGTCTGTTGTGTTAAGATAGCACATCAATCGGTAGCTGCCACGAGCAAGCTTCTCGCCTGAAGCGATAGGACTGCCGTCTGCATACTCAAGAGAGGCATCCTTGAAGGGAGCGCCGCATCTTAATATCTCAAGCATGATTATATCCTCAAGCTCCTCTGCGTCATAGTAGCTCTGAGTTGCGGTGACCGTCATATAGATAACGTTCTTTA
The DNA here is from genome assembly GCA_045536065.1 of Eubacteriales bacterium. GTDB lineage: Bacteria > Bacillota > Clostridia > Oscillospirales > CAG-272 > UBA1740. The sequence continues at coordinate 6,284 of JAZSMV010000056.1, forward strand.
TAGCATACTCAAAGCGGAGATTACCCGACACGGTGGACACCCTGATATCCATAGCCGCAGACTCAAGGCTCTCGTCGTAGGTAGAGAAGGAAGCAACCTTTACCATATCGCTGACTCTGATGCCGTCATCAGCCGTCGCCGCATAAACCACAAGTGCATACTCGCCCTGATGCAGATTCTTGGGTACGGTAAAGTCGCCCGATACCGACAGATTAAGCGTGGAGCCCGAGTACTTCACGCTCGCTGTGTCTGAACCCTTAAGCGGAACGGTGTTAACGCTTATGGGATTGCCCTTTTCGTCAACCAGCGATAGCGCAGTCTTAAGAGTATAGCTCTCACCCGACTCAAGCAGGTCGGAATCGCCAACGGTAGCAGAGATGCCCGACAGGGAGATCACACCCTCCGAATAGGAGTTGGAGCCCATAGAGGAAATGCCAAGATCTGCAAATTCAACGTCGTCATCAAGCCTCTGAGAGATCAGAGTGGTGGGATAGTCAAGCACGCTGTCAACCTCATTCTCAGCATCAAGATATTCCTGATAAAGAACCGCCCTGGCGTCTCTTATATCCTGAATGCTGCCCAGGGTATAACCGTTCCACACAAAGTTTTCGGTAAAGGTGCTACCGTACTGCCATACGTGATATACAGCCTCAAGCAGATCCGACTTATCGCATGGGAGAGCGCTTGATCCACGGTCGATCTTCTCGGACACGTAGTCCAGCACATCCATACCGCTTTCATTAATCTCTCTGCTGCCGAAGCTTACCAGCATGCGATTGGTGTCAACGTGACTTATCGAATAGCTTACGAACTCCGGCACACCCCCTGCACCCTCAAAGAAATCGTAGCGCAGGAATATTTCATAGATAAATCCGTCCTTTATCATAAGCGAGGTGAGATTACAGAACTCGTCTGATGTACCTGCGCCGTCATAGCTGAATCGGGTGAGAACCCAGTAACCACGGCTGTTCTCAATAATTACGTAGTCGCTGGCAGCTCTGTTCTGCATCGAGCCGCCATCCTTTCTGTAATTCTCAAAATAATACTCGTATCTCTCACCGGGAACAAAGACGGTCTTTATTCTGCCCGAGAAGCCATCGTCATAGTCAAGAAAGCTATACATCTCATAGATGTTGTTAGCGTTCTCGTCGGTGTAACGGTAATAGGCATTCTTATAGCCGGCACGCTCGTTGTTAAGCAGAACCTCGTAGGTATCGAACACACGGAGCATATAGTGTCCCTCAAAGTGAGGAACCCATTTATCAACAACGCCCACGTTTTCCTTCATATAAGCAATATCCTCGGCAACCCACTTTGCCTCGTGCTCAATATTGATGATGAAGGAGTCGAACTGACGGAGGCTTTCATCTCCCGCAGGAGTATAGGGATCTCTCCTATCCTCCTCGCCTGTGCCTCTGCTCTCGGAATCGCCATAATATAGCGGCAGAGACACGCTCTGCTCCACCGATGCCAGAGGCTGATAGCCGGGAATACCGATCTCAACACCGCTTATGGCAAAGTTTTCGTCAAGTCTTTCGTTTGCGAGCAGAAGCCTTGCCGCCTCCGTTCCGCCCTTTACCCTGGCACAGCTGCCGAGGATAGAGCAGATGCCTATCATCATAGAAAGCACCAATAATACTGATGTAATCTTTACGTAGCTGTTCTTTTTCATATTTTATCTCCTTTAAATTGATTGGGGATTATCTTCTGCCCACAAGAGAGGTATATGCACTCTCGGTGGTATCGTTTACGTAGTTTATAAATTCCGAAAGGATAAGTCTGCCCATCTTACGATAATCAAGTGCCAACGCCTTGCTTATCTTATCCCTTCTTGTCTCCTCGGGAACGTTGTATATGGTCATAAGAGCATTAAGCGCACCCGAGATGCGCACGTCAAGAGGCGATGAGCTCTCGGTGGTCATAAGAGTAGAATATTCAATTCCCGAAATAAGCGTTTCCGCCTCGAGAAATTGGGTCTCTGTCCATCCCTTACAGTATTCGCCGAAGATCTCGTGGGCTCTCTGCGAGTCATTTCTGCGTATCTTCTCAAGGGTCAGCGGATGAGTGTAGGAGGAGATGTAAAGATCACGTGCAATCTCGCTTTCCTCACAGGCGGCAGCCATAGTCGTAAGCTCAAAGCAGATAGCCATAAGCTGACTTGCGCCCTCGTCGGTCACCCTCTTGATAAGCTTCCACTGGAAGTCGCAGAGCATATCCACCACCTCGGCAAGCAGATGATCCTTGGTGGGAAAATAAAACATCAGATGCCCTGGACTTATGCCGAGCTCGCTGGATATCTGACGAATTGTGGTTTTGGAATATCCGTCCTCAAGAAACATTTTGGAGGCTACTCTGATGATCTCATGCTTTGTGATATTGCCTCTGTTGTGTTTTGTCATTTTGTTTTTCTCCTGTTCTAGAATTTGTTCTAGTCTTTATTCTAATTATAGAACATATTCTACATTCTGTCAATAGTTTTTTTAAAAAAACAGAAAATAATTATAAAAAACAAAAAAATTCCTGTTTGATAACCAATAAAAAGATCTCAATCCGAAAACAAATCCTAATCCAAAAGCAAATCTTGATCCAAAAATAAATCACAATCCAAAAGCAAAGAGAAAACACCTTTATACAAAAAAGCCTCCAAAATCGGAGGCTTTTAATTTTGTATTTATATTTTCTTATCAATTTCCCTAAGCGCCTTCTTAAACTGGATGGCGAAGAGAATTGCCGTAAAGGTCACCGCCAGAGTGTCGGCAATCGGCTCGGCAAGGTAGACTGCAGTAGTCTTGTCAGCGCCCTCGAAGAACAAGGGAAGAATATATATAAGGGGAAGGAGCAGCACAAACTTTCGCATTATCGCTACAATCATAGAGGAGAGCGCCTTACCAAGTGCAACGAAGGTCATCTGGCAGGCTATTTGTATACCGAAGATGCCAAGCACGCCGCAGTATATGGGCAGAACCTTTGCAGTAAACTCAATATAAGCTTCGTTCTGAGTAAAGATGGTAGCAAAAACCTGGGGGAATATCATTATAAGAGCCCAAAGAGTCATTGAATAAACAAGACTGGACACGAGAAGAATTCTAAAGGCCGATTTTACTCTGTCCTTATTGCCTGCGCCGTAGTTGTAGCTGACGATAGGCTGAGAGCCCTGAGCAAGTCCCTGCAGCGGAAGCATAGCAAACTGCATTACGCTGGTGAGCACCGTCATAGCTCCGACCGCTATATCTCCGCCATAGGTACGAAGAGAGGTGTTGAAGCATATTGAAATAATGCTTTCGGAAGACTGCATAATAAATGGTGCAATTCCGAGAGCAATACAAGGTAACAGAAGCTTCATATCAAGGCGGAGAGTGCTTCGTTTCAGACGAAGGATGCTGTTTTTGCTCGAGAGGAAGAATATAACCCATGCGCAAGAAATGCCCTGAGAGATAACCGTGGCAAGGGCCGCACCGCTAACTCCCATATCAAAGGCAAAAATAAAGATGGGGTCAAGGATTATATTAGCTCCTGCGCCAATCATAACGGTAAGCATACTCATCTTAGCAAATCCCTGCGCCGTAATAAACGCATTCATACCGAGAGCGAGCTGAACGAAGAGCGTACCCACCGAGTATATCTGCATATATTCGGCCGCATATTTTATGGTGTTTTCGCTTGCGCCGAAGGCTAGCAGGAGAGGCCTATGGAATATGAGTATAATAACGGTGAGAATTACCGATACTATAGTCTGCATAAGGAAGCAGGAGCCCATAGTCCGCTCGGCAGAATCCCTATCTCCCTGTCCCATGAATATAGACGATCTCGGGGCGCCGCTTGCACTGATAAGGGCGGCAAAGGCAGAAATAATCATAATTAACGGCATACAGACGCCAACTCCGGTAAGAGCAAGCTCGCCTATGCCCTCCATATGACCTATGTAAATACGGTCAACTATGTTGTAAAGCAGGTTGATTATCTGGGCGGTGATAGTCGGCAGAGCAAGCTTAAACAGAAGTCTACCCACCGGCTCAGTGCCGAGAAATTCATTGTTTTTTGTGTTTGTCATAAGACCATCTCCCTTAACTTTATATCGCATCGGCTGTCGGTTGCTTCGATGACCTCGCCAATGCTGTCAGCAATTACTCTACCGTAAGGGTTCTTTACGCTGTCGATATGACCGATGATCTCGGCTTCTACTATTGATTTCTCAAAGGAGAGATCACAGCCCTCCATCCTGCAGTTAATAAGCTTCAGATCCTTACAATAGCAGAGGGGCTGAGTGCCGATAATAGTGCAGTTCTCAAAGGTCACGCTCTCGCAATACCAGGCGAGATACTCGCCCTTTACGGTGGAGTTGCGAACGGTCACGTTCTTTGCGTGCCAGAAGGCGTCCTTGGTATCGAAATTGCAGTTTTCAAACACAGAGTTCTCTATGTACTGGAAAGAATATTTACCCTTGAAGCTTATGTCCTTAAAATCAAGATTTTTCGCACGAAGCATACAGTATTCGCTGACAAAGGAGCAGTCTCTGGCGGTAATATCCGAGGAGAACCAACCAAACTCAGGGGAGATAACGTCGCAGTCCGAAAGACGAGTGCGACTGCACTCACGGAGAGCCTTTATTCCGTGGAGCTTGGAGCCCGAAATGTCAATATCGCCCGAATACCAAAGCGCCGCACGACAGTTCTCGGTCATCTCGCAATAGGAGATAGACACACCGTCGCAATGCCAGAAGGGATAGCGAAGATTGAAATAGCATCTCTCGGCAGTAACCCTGCCCGCCTCTTTCATTGCGCTCTCGCCATCGGCGGGACCGTCAAAGGAACAGCTTTTTATTATAATATCACGCTCGCCGTACAGCGCACGCTCTTCGTCAAAGGATAATTTCTCGTAAATTTTCATATTGCACCTTAAAAAAACAGTTAATGGATATATAGTAGCATATTTTATAAAAAAATTCAAGATAAATTTGTGAATTCCCCTTGACAAACGAAAAAATGTTTGCTATAATTGTATAGCATTTGTCGGAAGGTTAGCTCAGTTGGGAGAGCATCTGCCTTACAAGCAGAGGGTCACAGGTTCGAGCCCTGTACTTTCCACCAAGGCTTGGAGCATTATGCTCCAAGCTTCCATTTTAACTACTCGGCTTGGTAGCTCAGTTGGTTAGAGCGCTAGCCTGTCACGCTAGAGGTCGTGGGTTCGAGCCCCATCCGAGTCGCCAAGTTAAAATTAAATACTGCCGCTCGAACAGAGGAGGTAGTGAATGACAGTGCGGTGGACTGTCAGAGCCGACGGCGACCAAAGCGCGCAGTTCGCGCTGCGACCGAGCCCCATCCGAGTCGCCAAGTTAAAATTAAATACCTGCGGATTTAGCTCATTTGGTAGAGCGCCACCTTGCCAAGGTGGAGGTGGCGGGTTCGAGCCCCGTAATCCGCTCCAAAAGAAAAACCGTACCCGAAGTGGTACGGTTTTTCTTTTGGACGGGAACGGGGCTTTCGTCGCACCAAAGCGACGATTAGCCCCAAGCAACAAATCGCAACAAAGCGATTTGTGCGTGACATTTGCGACAGCAAATTCTGGCGAGTATTTTCGTACCAAAACGAAAATACTCAGCGTAATACCGCTCCATTCAAAATCTGTTTTTGCAGACCCTCGTGGTCTGCTTTTTTATTCAAATGATTTTTAGTTTTATCAAAAAAGGACGCCCCTTCGCGTCCTTTTCTTTATTTTATAATGCCTTCAGCGTTTCCATTACGTAGTCGCCGAACTGGCGGCAGGTTGCGCCGCCGGGACGACCGGTGATGGTAAGCTTCTTCTCCTCAAAGGTGCAGATGTCAAGAGCTCGCTCAAGCTTGTCAGCTCTGTCCTGATAACCAATGTGAGAAAGAAGCATTACGCAGGCACGGAGCATAGAGCAGGGATCGGCATAAATATCTCTGCCCTCCCTTACCATTCTGGGTGCGGAGCCGTGGATCGCCTCAAACATTGCGTACTTCTTACCTATATTGGCACAGCCTGCTGTACCCACTCCGCCCTGGAACTCAGCCGCCTCGTCGGAGATGATGTCGCCGTAGAGGTTGGGCAGGAGAAGAATCTGGAAGTCGGCACGGCGCTTTTTATCAACAAGCTTTGCCGTCATAATGTCGGCATACCACTCATCGGTGGTGATCTCGGGATAGAGCGCAGCTACCTTATGGCAGTCCTCAAGGAAATTTCCGTCGGTGGTCTTGATAATATTAGCCTTGGTTACAAGAGAAACACGGGTGCGGCCGTTCTTTCTCGCATAATCATAGGCTATGCGGGCAATTCTGTCCGAGCCCTGCCTTGTAGTAACGGTAAAGTCCACCGCCAGATCCTCGGTTACGTTAAAGCCGCTGGAGCCAACCGCATAGCCACCCTCGGTGTTCTCACGGAAAATGCACCAATTAATGCCCTCCTCGGGAACCTTAACGGGACGGATGTTGGCGAACAGGTCAAGCGCCTTACGCATAGCAACGTTTGCCGACTCGATATTAGGCATACCGTCACCCTTCTGGGGTGTGGTTGTGGGGCCCTTAAGGATAATGTCGCAGGTCTTAAGCTCTGCCATAACGTCGTCGGGAATGCCCTTGCCCTTGGCAATTCTGTTCTCGATAGTAAGACCCTCTATATTGCGGAACTGAACCTTGCCGCTCTCCACAAGATCGGAGAGCATAAATTCAAGCACACGTGCCGCCTCTTTTGTGATAATAGGGCCGATGCCGTCACCGCCGCATACACCGATCTTAATGGTATCAAGTGCGGCATAGTCGGTAAAGTCACCCTGCGCCTTCATATCCTCAACTCGAGCAAGCTGGCTCTCAAGAATTTTTCTGAATTTTGCGCAGGCCTCGTCAAGATTTATGTTGTAATTACTCATTTTTGTAAACCTCACTTTGCATTTTTGGTATAATTCAACATTCCGCCTGCCAGAAGTATATCTCTCTGTCGGGATGTGAAGTTAAGATCAAGGGCGATTTTTTTGTTTACACCCTCTACCTTAAGATATGCCTTTGTACCGCTGCGAACTGTGTCGCAGAAGCCGTCAACAGATATTTTAGCGCCCTCGGGGATAAGGTCATAGTCGCTCTCGTCCTCAAGGGTCATGGGAACAATGCCGAAGTTGATAAGATTTGCCACGTGGATACGTGCAAAGCTCTTGGCGATAACCGCCTTAACACCCAGATAGAGAGGAACAAGGGCTGCGTGCTCACGGGAGGAGCCCTGACCGTAATTGTGACCGCCAAGGATCACACCGCCACCAAGCGCCTTTGCTCTCTCGGGGAAGTCCTTGTCACAGACGGTGAAGCAGAATTCCGACAGCTTCGGAACGTTTGAGCGGTAAGGAAGTATCTTTGCGCCCGCAGGCATAATGTGGTCGGTGGTGATGTTGTCGCCTACCTTTAAGATAAGGTCGCAGGAGAGATTTTCGTCGGGTGCTTTGCCCTTTGGAATAGGCTTGATATTGGGACCACGCTCAACGGTAAGGCTCTTCGCCTCCTCGGCAGATGCGGGAAGCTCGATAAGGTTATCGTTTACGACAAATCTCTCGGGGAGAGTGATTTTCGGCGCTTTGCCAAGGGTTGTGGGATCGGTAAACACACCTGCAATGGCGGATGCGGCAGCAACCTCGGGAGAAACCAGATACACGTTGGCATCTGCGGTGCCAGAGCGAGCTAAGAAGTTACGGTTAAAGGTACGAAGGCTCACACCTGCGGACTTGGGCGAAAAGCCCATACCGATACAGGGGCCGCAGGCGCACTCGAGAATTCTGGCACCCGCCTCAATAAGATCGGCGAGAGCGCCGCACTCTGCAAGCATAGTATACACCTGCTTTGAGCCGGGAGAAATCGAAAGAGAAACGTCGGGATGAACGGTCTTGCCCTTAAGCATCGCCGCAACGGTAAGCATATCCGACAGCGATGAGTTGGTGCAGGAGCCGATACAAACCTGGTCTATCTTCATACCCGAGAGAGAGGCAACCGCCTTTACGTTATCGGGGCTGTGAGGACAGGCCGCAAGAGGCTTAAGGGATGAAAGATCGACGGTGTATTCTGCATCATAAATCGCATCAGGATCGGGAGAAAGCTCGGTGAAGTCGGCTTCCCTGCCCTGGGCCTTAAGAAAGGCAAGGGTCAGCTCGTCCGAGGGGAATACAGAGCTGGTAGCTCCAAGCTCGGCACCCATATTGGTTATAGTTGCTCGCTGAGGAACCGAAAGGGTCTTTACACCCTCGCCAACGTACTCGATAACGGCACCAACGCCGCCCTTAACACCAAGCAGGCGAAGAACCTCTAAAATCACGTCCTTTGCCGACACGTAGTCGGAAAGCCTTCCGATAAGGTTCATCTTAATAACCTTGGGCATGGTGATATAATATGCGCCGCCGCCCATAGCAACCGCTACGTCAAGTCCGCCCGCACCCATACCAAGCATACCGATACCGCCTGCCGTGGGTGTGTGGCTGTCCGAGCCGATAAGAGTTTTGGCGGGCACACCGAAACGCTCAAGATGTACCTGGTGACAGATGCCGTTGCCGGGACGGGAGAATCTTACACCGTGCTTTTTCGCCACCGTCTGAATGTATCGGTGATCGTCTGCGTTCTCAAAGCCCGACTGAAGTGTGTTGTGGTCTATGTAAGCCACCGAAAGCTCGGTTTTTACTCTGTCAATATCCATAGCCTCAAGCTGAAGATATGCCATAGTTCCCGTAGCATCCTGGGTCAGAGTCTGATCGATGCGAAGGCCTATTTCCTGCCCCGCCTTCATCTCGCCCGAAAGGAGATGGTTTTTTATTATTTTCTGTACTATTGTGTATCCCATTTCGTTACCTCTTTATAGGTCGTTTACCGCCAGCAGATTGTTGAGCGCCGCCTCAATGTGAGCCGACGTAAGTCTGTCTGCCGCCTCGCTGTCGCCTCGCTCAATGGCGTCAAGAATCTGCTTGTGCTCCTCGGAGCTTTTTTCAAGCCTTTCTTCAACCGCAAGCGAGCGCTTTCTGTAAATATGAATATTTCTGTGAAGCTCAGAGAGTGTTTTGTTCAACATTCGGTTGCCCGAGGCTCTGTAAATTATGCTGTGGAACTCGGAATCAAGCTCCTTAAGTCTTTCGGCGTCACGCCTTGCAATATAAAAGTCGCAAAGCTCAACGATCTCACGAAGCCTCAGCTTGTCGTCATCACCGATTCTTTTCGCCGCTTCGGCAGATGCAAGTCCCTCAAGACGAATACGCATCTTATAAATATCAACAAGCTCCTCTCTGCCGATGCCGATAACCACGGCGCCACGGTTGGGAGTTACCTCGATAAGCCCCTCCTCGTAAAGACGGTGAAGCGCACCACGAAGGGGTGTTCGGCTTACACCCAGCCTTGCAGAAAGAGAGGTTTCGGTAAGGGTGTCACCCCTCTTTAATTTGCCGGATAAAATCTCGTCCTCCAGGGTCAGAAAGACGTTTTCTTCTAAAGATTTGGTATTTTTGTCAACTATCATTTACATATTCTCCTTGTTCACAGGATAATATCTGCTTACTATCTCCATAAGCTCATCATTACCCATAAGGGTAGTTCTGCCGTCCTCGTAGAGATTATCTATCTCCTCCTTGACCTTGATCACAGCAGGCGACTGCTTTGTCAAAGCCTCATCGCCCTCAAGATGAAGATGCTTGTTTATCCAATAAGCAATTCCTGCGGTACCAGAGGTGTTGGATATGGCAACCTCGGCAGAGCGGCCGAGTATCTTGTCGGTGTCAAAGATGTTGTATATCTCGGTATCCTTCATAATTCCGTCGGCGTGAATGCCCGCACGGGTAAGGTTGAAGGCAGAGCCAACAAATGGGGTCATAGGAGGGATCTTATAGCCAAGCTCCCTCTCAAAATACTCGGCGATCTCGGTAATTACGGTGGTGTCCATTCCGTCGGTGCTGCCACGGATAGCCGCATATTCCATTACCATAGCCTCAAGAGGAATATTGCCCGTCCTTTCACCGATGCCAAGCAGAGAGCAGTTTACACCAGAGGCGCCGTAGAGCCAGGCGTTGACTGCATTGGTAACACCGTGATAGAAGTCGTTGTGACCGTGCCATTCAAGCATATCGGACGAAACGTCTGCGTAGTGGTGCAGACCGTAAACGATACCGGGCACACTTCTGGGCAGGGCAACACCGGGATAGGAAACACCATAGCCGAGGGTGTCGCACATACGGATCTTAACGGGAACACCCGCCTCGCTTGACAGATCGTGGAGAGCGTTTACAAAGGGAACGACAAAGCCGTAGAAATCGGCACGTGTTATATCCTCAAGATGACATCTGGGACGAATGCCTGCATCAAAGGCAGACTTTACAATGCCGAGATAATGATCTAACGCCTCGCCTCTGGAAAGACCCAGCTTCTTGAAGATGTGGTAGTCCGAGCAGGAAACCAGAATTCCCGTCTCCTTAATCCCCAGATCACGAACAAGCATAAAGTCCTCTTTTTTTGCTCTGATCCATGTGGTCGCCTCGGGGAACTTATAGCCAAGATCCATACAGCGAAGGAGCGCCTCCCTGTCCTTTTTGGTATAAACGAAGAACTCCGACTGACGAATTATGCCGTTAGGGCCGCCAAGACGGTGAAGCATCTTGTAAAGATCAACTATCTGATCGGCGGTATAGGGCGCTCGGGACTGCTGACCGTCACGGAAGGTGGTGTCGGTGATCCATATTTCCTCGGGCATGGAGAGAGGAACTCTGCGGTGGTTGAATGCCACCTTGGGAATCTCGTCGTAAGGAAAGATCTCACGGTAGAGGTTAGGCTCGTCAACGTCCTGAAGCGAATATTTATACTGGGACTGCTCCAAAAGATTGGTATGTCTGTTCTTATCTAACATATTTTTGCTCCTTTTCAACGCAAAAATGATTTTGTATACTTGTATACAATTTGAATTTGACTCTATTATACTATATATATACGTGGTTGTCAAGGATAAAATTTTATATTTTTTTCTGATTTGAGCAAATTTTCATCGTGTCTATTATTTTTGAATTGATTTTTCGCTGTTATTTATCCGCTTTGATAGTTTTGTGATCGCTGATAGGTAGACTTTTGTTGGGGAAACTTTGGTAAAAATCCCATTTTCCCGCCATAAAAAAAGAAAGAGCCCCATTTGGAGCTCTTTTAAAATAATTATTTGCTATGTAAATGTTACCTATCAGAAGAAGTAACCGCCCACCAGCTCAAGCATCTCAACGGTGTATACGATTGTAGCAACTACAAGACCGATGATTGAAAGGATAAGACCGATGTTAGCGGTGGTACCGCACTTCTTAACCTTACCGATAATAGCAAGCACAAGACCGGGGGTGGCAAGCAATTCTCCAAGAATTGCGAAAATAAAAGCAAATACAATACTGCATGCACCGAGAATGATCGAAGCAATGCCAAGACCCTTAGCCTTATTTACAGGGGGTACGGGAGGAGTATAGGTAGGAGGAGTATAAGCAGGGGGAGTATTGGGCTCAGATGCATTTTCCATGGGGCTACCACAGTAAGGGCAAATGGTCGCACGATCGTCTACCTGCTGTCCGCATTTCGTACAAAACATAGTAAATCTCCTTTTAAAAGTTTTTTCCACGTCGGGATTAATTACATTATAGTAGATTTCATGATAAATGTCAAGAAAAAGCTTAGTTTTATTTAAACACTTCCACGCACCCCAAAAAAAGAAAGAGTCCCAAAAGGACTCTTTCAAAATCAAATACTATTTGCTATGTAATATTATCAGAATTGACCGAGCATCATAAGAACGCCGAGAACGGAATTGATGAATGCAAATACAAGGGTAACGATAGAAAGGATAAGACCGATCGTAGCGGTAGGACCACACTTCTTAACCTTACCGATGATAGCAAGTGCAAGACCTGCGCCACCGAGCATATAACCGAAGAGTGCGATGACCCAAGCTAATACAATACCACATGCGCCAAGGATAAGGGAGGCAATGCCAAGGCCCTTGGAGGGAGCTGCAGGGGGTGCAGGGGGAGTCAAACAGTATTCGAAATCAGCGTATGATTC